>JAAYOI010000019.1 GCA_012520435.1 Mollicutes bacterium | reverse complement strand
ACTCATGCTTTATGGTTTTATGCACCAAAATCAGGAGAAAGCTGTTCACCAACTTGGTGGGGTCAACAATTAGCTGGACGTTATAAATCTCATTGTTTTTATCAACCTGTACCCGGTGTTTGTATCCAATTAAGATAAAAACTACACATTTTTATTTGTGTAGTTTTTATTTTTAACCTTATCTTGATCAGTTTTATATTTATTTTGATTATATAATTCATTACATAATCTAATACTTTCTTTTAGCAGAAGATCTAAATTATTAATTGGTTCTTTTCCATATTCTAGTTTATATAACCAATCTAAATATTTAATCTTTTCAGCATCATCTGGTCTTCCATATATTATCTTACCAGTATGTATCCAATAACCAAATTCAACATTGGTTGTAAAAGCTGGCATATTAGGTATTTTTCTTGGTATCCAAAACATGATAACAGTCGCTTCAGTTAATGCCTCTCTTTCCCACATGGCTTGATTAACATAATCTGCTCTACCTTGAAATCCTTCATATTCTGGAATATATACTATTCCATCAAATCCTATTTTTTTTATTTTTTCGATTGCTTCTATTCGCCATGATTTAATATCACTTCTTCTTGGTGTAGGACCAGCAAAAAAAAATAGATTTTTGTCCCTTAATTACTTTTTGATTAGAATAATTAATAATCATATAACCACCAAATAAATTATAGCAATTTACCATTACCATATCAAGCTTAATCTATAATTATTAAAAAGTCATTAAAATGTCTTTTTGATATTTATATAACTAATACTTGACCAATATTTAATAAATTACTTTTTAAATTATTCTTTATTTTAATTTCATCAACCGTTGTATTATACTTTTTAGCGATTGAATATAAATTATCGCCACTTTTTACTACATAAGTTATTTGTCCTGAAGAACTTTTAGGAATCTTTAATACTTGACCGATACTTAATAAATTACTTTTAAGATTATTAAACTGCATTATTTCAGTAGTTGTCGTATCATACTTTTTAGCAATTGCATATAAATTATCTCCCGGTTGAACAATATATTCGATATATTCAGGAGTAGGTTCTAGTGGTATTGAAGGTGTAACAGGTATTTTTAATATTTGTCCTATGCTTAACAAGGTGGTTGTTAAATTATTTGTTTTCATTAATTCATCAATTGTAGTATTATATCTTTGAGCTATTGAATATAGATTATCTCCTGGTTGTACTGTATAAGATATAAATTCACCACTTGGAACTTCGATTGGTGGTGTTACACCTGGAGTTGGTATTTTTAATATTTGACCAATACTTAAATCAGATGTTTTTAAATTGTTAAATTGTATTAATTTATCAACACTTATACCATATCTTTTAGCTATTGAGTATAATGTATCACCTGATTTAACTACATATTCAGTATATTCTCCAGGCACTGGTGGTATAGGAACCGGTTCAACTGATGGTATTTTTAATATTTGACCGACACTTAATAAATTGGTTGTTAAATTATTGGTCGCTTTTAAATCATCAACCGTTGTATTTAATTTTTTAGCAATACTCCATAAAGTATCACCTGGTTGAACTATATAAACATCAATGCCAACAGGTGGTATATAAGGCAATTTTAAATATTGCATTACTGCTTTAACAACTGCTTCTGCATAATTTTGCCAATTATTTTTTAATTGAGCGGCATCCGCCGCATTATCTAAAAAACCATATTCAATGGTAATAGCTTGCGTATTTCCCGTTTCTCTTTGCATAAAATAATAATCTTTAGCTGTATCAGATGGCAAACGTCGTTGATATGCTTTTCTTATATTTTGCCCAGCCTTTGCCAACTCTTCTAAAATTAAGTTAGGTAATGTACTGGTATTACGTAATGCATAAATAACTTCAGCACCATCTCCAACACCAGCATTTATATGATTAGATAAAACAATAACATTGGGATTATTACCAAAAGCATTAATAACTCTTCTTACTCTTTCATCTGGTGGTAATGTTTCATCAGTAGTTCGTGTCATTTGTACAGGAACTCCTAATTCACGAAAACGATTATACATATATTTAGAAATATCTAAATTTAAATCTTTTTCAATTATATTATTTCCTATTGCTCCAGGATCATCTCCACCATGTCCAGCATCAATTACTATCATTTTATCCCTCCTCTAAGATAGTTTATGACATATATCCATTTTGGTTAAAAACAGACATAAAAAAAAGAGTATTAAATTTTAAATACTCTATTATCTTTATTTATCTTCTTTTTTCTTTTCGGTAATAGCAACCCCAGTTAAAAGAATTAAATTAGTTATTGATACGGCATTTTCTAATGCAATTCTAATATTTTTTAATGGATCAATGATTCCTGCTTTAAACATATCCTTGTATTCACCATCAAGGGCATCATATCCAATATCAAAGTTATGTTTTTTGATGTAATTAAAGGCAACTTCACCACTATCTCCACTATTAATTACAATTTGTTTTAATGGTTCCTCAATAGCTTTTTTAACAATATTATAGCCATTTCTTTCATCTTCATTAATTAAATCAACTTTAACATTTTCCATTGCTTTTAATAAAGCAATGCCACCACCTGCTACTACACCTTCTTCCATAGCAGCTTTAGTAGCAAGCAATGCATCTTCAATTCTTATTTTCTTTTCTTTAGCTTCAGTTTCCGTACTTGCTCCAACTTTAATAACACCAATTCCACCAACAAGTTTAGCAATTCTCTTCTTATTTTTTTCTTCATCTTCTTTTAATTGTTCAACATATTCATCAATTTCCTTAGTACGATCAGCAAAAATAATAGTTTGATTTTTCTTAATTTCAATCTTATTACATGTACCTAAATTTTCGATAATTAAATCTTTTAAATCGTTAGCTTTTTTATATACATTAGTTTTTAATAATACTGATAAATCTTTTAAAATATTTTCTTTATCAGTTCCATATCCTGGAGCTTTAACTAAAACAACATTTAAAACGCCTCTAATTTTGTTCATAACAATAGTTGAAATAAAGTCTTCACTAAAATCATCAGCAATAATTAATAATTCTTTTCCTTGAGCCATTATTTCTTCTAAAATTGATAATATATCATTAATATGATTTAATTTATCACTATAAAGCAAAACTAATGGTTGATTTAAGGTTGATGTCATATTCTTTTGATCATCAGCAAGATATGGTGAAGCAAATCCATTATCAAAGTGATAACCGTGAAGAACTTCAATAGTTGTTTCAAAACTTTTTCCTTCTTCAACAGTTACAACTCCATCTTTAGTAACCTTTTCTAATGCATCACTAATTAACTCACCAATCTCTTCACTTTTTGAACTAACGGTTGCGATATTTTTGGTATCTTCTTTACTAGCAACTGGTCTAGATATTTTCTTTAATTCTTCAACTAACTTTTTAGTTGTTTTTTCAATACCTGATTTAATAAATCTAGGACTTGCACCATTATTAACATATCTTAAGCCTTGATTTAAAATTGATTGTGTTAAAATAATAGCTGTTGTTGTTCCATCACCACTAAATTCTTCCGTTTTTGATGAAACTTCTTTTACTAATTTAGCTCCCATATTTTCAAATTTGTCTTCAAATTCAATAGCTTTAGCAATCGTTACCCCATCATTAGTAATAAGTGGTGAACCATAAGGTTTATCAATAATAACATATCTTCCTTTAGGACCTAAAGTCCCTTTTACAACATTTGCAAGCTTATTAATACCTGATTGTAATTTTTCTCTTGATTCATAATCATGGATCATTTCAACACTCATATAATCACCCTTTCTATATTATTGTATAATTCCTAAAACATGTTCTTGAGCAATCATAATGTATTCTTTCCCTTCATATGTTATTTTTCTGGTTTGGTAATCTTCAAATATTACTTTATCACCAACTTTAATATTGTCGACGTCATCACTGACGGCAATAACTTTTCCAATATTCTCTTCTTCTTTCTCTTCAGTACTGACAATAATACCAGATTTTGTTTTATTTTCTTGCATAACTTTTTCAAGTAAAATATTTTTATTAATTGGTTTAATCATCAGTATATCTCCTCCCCTCTTTCTATTTTTTAGCACTACTATTGTATGAGTGCTAATAATATTTTATTACTAGCAAAAAAAATTGTCAATAGTTTTTTAGCAATTAATTGGGTTAAGTGCTAGAAACAATGTAAACTATGACAAATTATATTTTTTATCAATTATTTTTTAAAAATATTACCTTTATTTAGTAAATACCACTTTATATTTATTATATGTAAAAAGGATAATTTTTAATTATCCTTATGCATCTTCAATACTTTTATTTAAATAAACATCAACTTCTTGTATTTTACCATCACGATAATATTTTATTTTAATAGTATCACCAACTGAATATTTATATAAAATGAATCGGAAATGTCCAATATCGTTAATCTTAGTACCATTTATTTCTAAGATAACATCACTTTTCTGTAATTTAGCAGCAGCTGGAGTATTTGGCATAACATTAACTACAACTACTCCATTTTTAAAATCTTGGTCAAGATATATGTCATTTAAATATAAAGCATATGTATTAGTAACATCTAACATTTCTACTCCTAATAATGGTCTTTTTATTTCTTCACCTTTTTCTAAATGTTGGACACTTGTCATTACTAATTCAATTGGAATCGCAAATCCCATACCTTCTATTTCATCTTTTACTAATTTTAATGAGTTTACACCAACTACTTGTCCATTAATGTTAACTAATGGTCCACCACTATTACCAGGATTAATAGCTGCATCTGTTTGTAATACTTCCATCATAAAATCGCCTTGGCTTAAACTAACTGTAACTGTTCGGTTTTTACCTGACAAAATTCCTTTGGTCACTGTTCCCATATATTCACTACCTAAAGGTGTACCAACTGTAAATAATGTATCACCTAATTCTAATTCGGTACTATTACCAATTTCTGCCACTTGTAAAACCGCTTCTTTATCGATTGATAATACTGCTATATCGGCATAGGCATCACTACCTAAAACTTTAGCATCGGTTGTTTGCCCATTGTTGTTTATTACTTTTATTGTATTTCCATCTTCAATAACATGGTGATTAGTAATAATATAACCTACTTTGTCATCTTTTTTATACACAAAACCTGTACCAGTAGTAACTAAACGGTTACCTTTATAAGTTTCTACCATAACCACAGCATCATATATTTTGTCAATAGCTGGTTTAATAGTATCAGATTCGGTAATAGTTACTTCTCTAATTTCTTTTTCAATAATTTCTCTTATTTTGCCGCTTCTGCTATCATATACTAAAATGGTTCCTATAACTCCAATTGATATACTAAGAATGATTGTTAAAATATAAATAATTTTTTCTCTCATAACATCATCTCCTAATCAATATTTACAATATCTCGCCAATTATCGGGAAATCCCATTTTATTTAAAATCGTAACTAATGGTACAGTATCAACTTTACCATCTAAAATATCTATTTCGTATCCTATTTCATTAATAAATTCACGAAACTCAATATCAGTTAACATTTGCTTTAAAATAATAACTAAAGCATATAAATCATTTTTTCCATATTGATATTCATCATCAGTCATATCAATATTTAATAAATAGTGATAACGACAGTCAGGAATAGATCTTTGCATACGATTATCATAAAGAATATCTTCATGAGCACATAAATTTCGAGCATTAGCTAAAATACTTAAATAAATAGATAAGGTTTCAGGATCTAAATTGTAAAATTCAGCTATTGTTAATTGATCTTCTGGTTTTAAAATGTTATATAATTCGGCAATTATTCCAAGTGATAAAACTTTAACTAAAATCCACATTGGAATATAACCATAATTACTTAAGTAGTGCAAAGTTGCTCGATGCTGTTTACCATTAACTCTAATTTGTCTTTTCATTTTATTTAAAATATCATGAACTTGTCTAGCTTTCATTCGATCTTGAGTGAAATTTCTAGGATTTAAATAATCTTTTTCTTTAAAACCATATTTTTTAGATAAAGTATAACTAATAATTGATTTTATATTATTTTCAACAATTAAGATATTTTTAAAAAAGATATTACGAACACGACGATCAAAAACAAAAGTTCCATATAATTCTTCAAAAGTTGTTCCTGGTATAAATTTTCTTTCTTTAGCTGATTTCATAAATAAATGACGATAACCATTAACAAAAAAGTAGTTTTCACGGAATAATATATCCTTTGTTTTTTCTTCATCATTTATAATAAGTCCTTTGGATCTTAATATTTCTATTTGCTCATCTAAGTTTTTGAATATTTTGTTAGCCATACTACCACCTATTGTTAATTATACCATAATAATGATAAAAAGGTACGTCTTTTTATTGTCTAATAAAAATATTTTTTTATAAATTTAATGGTACTTGTTTATTTTGAAAATATTGTAAAACCCCTTCTGTTATGACTTTGGCCAATTTTTCTTGATACCATTCTTTTCTTAACAAATATCGTTCATTAGGATTAGATAAAAACCCTACTTCAATTAAAATTCCTGGTCTTTCAACCCGTCTATAAATATACATTCCCGATATTTCAGAAGCAGCTCTTCTAGTTCTTAAATGTTTTTTTAAAACTTTTTGCATAATCCTCGCAATTTCTTTATTTTCGGGGTGAACATCATCATAAAAAACTTGAGCACCATACCAGGTACTAGAAGTTTCCGAATTTAAATGAATAGAGATATACATATCACATAAAGAACGATTAATAATATTTACTCTCCTTGATAAATCACTTCTTTTTCGATTTAAAGCATATGGTACTGCTAAATCATAATCACCATAGCGTGTTGAATACACAATTGCACCATACTCTTCTAATACTTTTTCTAATTTTTGAGCGATTGCTAAATTAATATCTGATTCATAAATATTTTTATAAATAGCGCCAGGATCCCTTCCACCATGACCAGGATCTAAATATATAATCTTCCCAAATAAAGGTAATGGATTATGATTAGCTTTTACAAAATTAACTGCACATAACCCTAAAATAAACAAAAATAAGACACTTATTTTGTATGTAGATGTAGTCATTATATCACCTAATTAAATATATGAAGTAAATTCCATTTTAAATAAAAAAAGTAAATTATTTAATTAAATCTAATACTGTTTCTAACAAATCCATTTCTCTACTATTATATTTTATAGCATTTATACCTAGATTAATAGCAGCATCTACATTTTCTTCACGATCATCTATAAATAATAATTCGTTTGGTTTAATATTATATTTTTCCAAAATGTATTCATAAAAATCATCATTGGGTTTTGCTTTATTTATTTCAGCTGAAATAATAATATCATCTAAATATTTTATATCAAATCTTTTTTCAAGAAATTCTCTTATATAAGATACATGATTAGTAGCAATTACTACCTTTATATCAGGATATAGCTCTTTTATTTTTTGAAATAAATTTTTATACCTAATTCCATATAACCTATTAATAAGATTTTTTGTAATTCTTATAATTGTATCATCATTGTTAATATATCTTCTTCCAACTTTGAAATATTTTTCATCATTTATAATTGGACCATACATTCTTTCCAATTTTTCTTCGATTTCTGTCATTTCAACATCTTTTTCATAACCTAATACTCCAACAAAATCAAAAGCTAATACTTTTATCATAACTGCCTCCTAATTTATTCCTAACAAATATATTACAGCACTTATCACATCAGGAAACAATTTTGATAAGATTTTTGCTGTTATTTTATTAAGCTTTAAACTTTTAGATACTATTATGTTATATATTTTTATTAAGGCATATTCACGATGTTTAAAAATATATAATTTACCTTTGTCAATTATACAACTATTATTTAATGTTTTAATTTTATCTAAAATAATCTTATTAAATCTATCTATATCATAAATATTAGCTTCATCTATATCTAATAATTTACCTAAAAAATCAATTGTAAATAAAATATTGATATTTTCTTTTAATCCAAAAATATTCTTAGATAAATTATCAATCTTTTCTTTACATTCTCCATACAACTTATTGATATTACCTTTTTTAAATGTATATATATTTCCATCTAATTGATTAAAGGCTTTCATAGCGTCATTATATCCTAATTGTAATCCTCTTTTTGATTTTAAATTATTAAAAATTAAAGGAGATCCTAATTTGCTTTTAGGAATGATATGAGTTATTGGAATATCATTTCTTTTAACTTTTTGTAATATACCAAATAATCCTGTGTAAACAGCTATAATTTCAGTAGCTCCCATATCGATTGCAAGATTGATAGGAAAATTATCATAAAACCCACCATCAATATAATATTTATCAATAATTTTCTTTTTTTTAAATACGGGATAAACAGTAGCTGATGCAACAATATAATCTTTAATATTTTCTTTATTCATTTGAGATTTGGTTATCATTAATGGTTTCTTAGATGATAAATCATAAACAACTATACCATAATCTATTTTCGAATTAAATATTTTATCAACATCTAAATATTTTCTAATATTGTTTTCTAAAGCTTTTACTTCTAATCCTTTTTCAAAAATGGTAACTCTTAAATATTTTCTTACTAATTTAACTTTTTTATTAGTTAATTTTTTATTTGTGAAAAACTTGTCATTAAAAACAAAGTCATAATCGATATTTTGCCAAAGACTTTCAGCAAGTTTATAAGAATCTTGAACAATTAAAGCTCCATTTAATGAACCTACTGATGTTCCTGCAACAATATCAAAATCTATATTTAATTCACGTAAAGCTTTCCATACACCTATTTGATAAGCTCCTCTTCCACCACCACCAGATAAAACAAGTGCACGTTTCATAAAAAATCACCTTCATTACTAGTAAATTTTAACCACGGTTCAGTATTAGGTAATCTTCCTGTTTTTAACATTATCTTTACTAAAGATAAATTATCTTTGAATTTTATTACCTTATATGTAAGAATTGCTTCTTTCCCTTTATCTGATACTATAACTCTATTTTCTTTGTTATCTTTATATAATTTGTCAACCCAAGTGTCTTTTTCTTTATCTAATTTGCCTAAGATAACTGCTAAATATTCTTTTTGAAATGTGTGATTACGTATTTGTTCGCTTAAACGACTAGCAGCTTTCGATGTTTTGGCAAATATTATAACTCCACCAACTGGACGATCTAAGCGATGAACTAATCCTAAATAAACATTACCTGGTTTGTGATATTTATTTTTTATATATTTTTTTAACATTTAAAAATCTAAATCACCACTACTATCTGCTTGAACTGGTGTATTAATAGGTTTTTCTACTACTAAAAGATAATTATCTTCATATATTACTTTAATTATTACTTTCCCATCTTCCATAAATACCACATGGTAATATTAAATTATTATTAGTTATTGGCAATCCTATTTCACCTGCTTCAATTTTACCTTCAGGATATAGTGATAATAAAGTTAATTTTAAAATGTTTTCAAGAACAATACTAGAAATACCTGTTGTATATAAATTAATTAAAAAGAATAAAGGTTTATCGCTTAATATTTTTAAACATGCATTCACTAATTCATAAACCTTTTTTCAAATTTCCACACTTCTCCTTTAGGTCCTCTACCATATGAAGGAGGATCCATAATAATGGCATCATACTTGTGACCACGTCTTGCTTCTCTTTCCACAAATTTCAAACAATCATTAACAATAAATCTAATACGATTATTGCTTAAATTAGATAAATGCATATTTTCTTTAGCCCATTCAACCATCCCTTTAGCTGCATCAACATGTACCACTTCAACTGCTCCAGCATAAGAACAGGCTATTGTAGCAGCTCCTGTATAAGCAAATAAATTAAGAACTTTTATAGGGCGGTTACTTCTTTTAATCTTATCTATCATAAAATCCCAATTAACTGCTTGTTCTGGAAATAAACCAGTATGTTTAAAATTAGTTGGTGAAACTTTAAAAGTTAATTCTTTATATTTAACTGTCCAATATTCAGATAATGGCTTTTTAAATTCCCAATATCCTCCACCTTTACTACTACGATGATAATATCCATCCGGACTATTCCATAATTGATTATTAGTATTTATTGGCCAAATAGCTTGTGGATCTGGTCTTCTTAATATAATTCCATTTCAATTTTCCAATTTTTCGCCATTACCAGCATCTATACATTGATAATCTTGCCACTTTGAGCTTATTTTTAACATATTTATTACTCCATTAAATATTATAACAAAAAGGAAATGCAAAAGATAGTAAATAAAAAGTACAATTTGGAAATTGTACTTTTGTTTATCAATTTATCTCTTAGAATATTGTGGTGCACGACGCGCTGCTTTAAGTCCAGGTTTCTTACGTTCTTTAGCACGAGCATCTCTTGTAATTAAACCTGCTTTCTTTAAAATTTTACGATAACTTGTTTCACTTTCTGGATCATTTTTAGCATCATATTCTAGTAAAGCACGCGCAATCCCTAAACGAATAGCTCCCGTTTGGCCAGAAAAACCGCCACCAGTAACCACTACATCAATATCAAATGTTTCTTCATTATTTGTTATAACTAAAGGTTGCTTTAAATCCATAATATTAGTTTCGTAAGGGAAATATTCTTTAACATCTTTACCATTAACAGTGATTTTTCCCTTACCTGGAACCATAGTAACTTTAGCAACAGATGATTTTCTACGTCCAGTACCAACAAAAACTTTTTTATTTGCCATTTAAAGCCTCCTTTAATCTAACTTTAACTCAACAGGTTGTTGAGCCATATGTGGATGTTCTGCACCCTCATAAACAAATAATTTTTTTAACATTTGACGGCCTAGTATTCCTTTTGGGAGCATTCCTTTAACAGCTCTTTCAATCATTTCTACTGAATAATTTTCTCTCATAACACGAGCTGTTCTTTTTCTTAATCCACCTGGATATCCACTATGATTATAATAAATCTTATCATCTAGTTTATTTCCAGTTAAATTTACTTTTGAAGCATTAATAACGATTACATAATCTCCACCATCAATATGTGGTGTATATGTTGGTTTATGCTTTCCACGTAAAATATGTGCAATTTTTGTAGCAACACGTCCGAGATTTTTATCAGCAACATCAATAACATACCATTGGCGTGTTACTTCTTCTTTCTTTTGCATATAAGTATTTTTCATATTATTCCCTTCCTTTAATTTTTAGGGTAAGTGGTCCCAACACTTACTTTTTAGATGGGAGTTCTCGAAAATGTACCAGCAGTATAAATTGTACTAAAATTAATTATAAAAGTCAATATAATATATGCTTTTTCACAAATAATATCGCCTAATTCGCTTTTAATTGACATTTTGAATAAAATGTATTAGGATATTTTAAGAATGAGGTTCAAGAATATGAAATATATGAGTAATAAATTATTAGTTATTATTATAATTGGTTTTGTTTTAATTAATACAACAGGTTGTAAAAATAAAGAATATAATGCAATTAAGGAAGTAAATACTATTATAACTGTTGAAAATGATAAATTAATTAAAAATATAAATAATAACAAAACAAGTACATATTCAACTAAAATATCAACTAATACTGAAAATACAACCAAAGTAAATGATGATAACCAAAGTAATAATAATATTACTACTTACAGCACTAACCAAAACGATGTTAATAAGGATTCTAATAAAGAAGATAAAATTATAAAATATTTTAATGATATAAAGGATAATGTTTCTAAATATGTCAATGAATCTAATTTAAATGAAGTTAAAGATAAAATTAATGAAGCATTTATTACAATAATTGATTTTATCTTCTATGAAAAAGAAATAAATGGTATTACTTTTAATTCTTTAGGTGAAAAAGCCAAAGAAGAAATAATAAAAGTTGCTAAAGAAATTGATGCAATAATTGTTAAAAAATATCCTGATTATAAAATTGTTATTAAAGGAAAACTAGAAAATATTAAGAATTATATTAGTTATAAAATAGATTTAGCCAAAAACCATATAAAAGATAATATTGGAGAAGATAATTATAATAACATTAAAGATAAATATAATAATATTAAAGAAAATATCAAGAAAATAACAAATAAAACTTTAGATAATATTGAAAAGTGGTATGAAAATAAAAGAAATAATCATTAAAAAATAGATACTTAAATGTATCTATTTTTTAGTAATATACATCTTTTAAATATAATCCTTCTGGATTAGCTGTTTTGCCTGCCTTGCTACGATCCATTGCATTCAAAACATCAATAATTTCTTCACTTTTTCTTTTTCCTTCACCAATTTCAATCAATGTTCCTACTATATTTCTAACCATATATCTTAAAAATCCAGTTCCTAATAATGATATTGTTATTAAATTAACATTTTTAACATCTCTAATCATATTTGTTTGAACAATTGTTCTAATATAATCTTCATTTTCTTTTTCTTCATCACTTTTAGAAAAAGATTTAAAATTATGGGTTCCTTCCAAGTATTTTAAAGCTCTTTCCATTTCTACAACATCTAAACGTTTATTATATTGATATACATAATCTTTTTCAATAGGATTATATTCCCCCATATTAATTTTATATATATATTCTTTAGCTTTAACATTATAACGAGCATGAAAAGTATCACTTACTTCAACAATACTTTTTACATATATATCATTAGGCAGTAAGCTATTTAAGGCTTTTTGTAATTTTTCAATAGGCATTTTTAAATCCATATCAAAGTGTGCTTTTTGGTTTAAAGCATGAACCCCAGCATCAGTTCTTCCACTGGCATGTATTTCCACTTTTTCATCATTATTTAAAATTTTTAAAGCCTTCTCAATTTCTCCTTGAATTGTTTTAGCTTTTGGTTGTTTTTGAAAACCTTTATATTTAGAACCATCATAAGCAAACGTCATTAAATACCTCATAAAATTACCTCTTTCGTTATTATTGCTATTAGGAGAGTTAAATGTATTAAAACCATATAAGTATCAAAAAGCCCCCATTTATTAATACGATAATTAGTTCTTTTGCGATTAATATTATAAAGTCTTACGGCCATCGAATCAGCTAATTCATCAGCTCTTCTAAAAGATAAAATAAACATCGGTATTAACATTGATTGAATAGCCAAAATCTTACCACCTAAATTAGAATTATAATAATCTACACCACGGCTTGCTTGTGATTTTAATATTTTATTCCCTTGATCGATAATATTAGGAATAAAACGAATAGCTAAACTAATTGATAAAGCCATCTTATTTACTGGTATACCAATAATGCGAAGTGGTGTAAAAAATAATTCTAAACCATAAGTTATTTCGGTTGGTGGTGTTGTTAAGGTTAATACGGTTGAATATAAAACAATACTTGTTAATCTAATAATAGTTATTATTGTTATAATTATATCAACTTTTAAAATAAGATTTATAACAATTATAAAAATCATTAATATTTTTAAACTAAGTAAAGTTCTAATATATATTTTTAAAGGAATATGTGTCATCATTACAATTAATATAGTAAGTGCTAGTAAGGAAAGGTTGAAAACTAAATTATGGCTAATAAAGGTTGTTATAATAAAGATAACAGTACATATTATTTTAGATAATGGGTTCATTCGGTGGATGCATGATTTTATAGGATAATAACGACCAATCATAACATTATTTAACATAACGATATATATCCTTTATTAAATCATTAATGTCATCCCGATAACCCATTTTAATATTTTTTTGAATATAAACCTTATTAGCAAACTCAATTATTTTTGGAACAGGTAAATCATATTTTTTTAGTTCATCTACTCTTGAAAAAATATCATTTTTATTACCTTCCATAACTACTTTTTTATTATGTAAAACAAAGATATAATCAGCTAATTGATGTAATAAATCAACATCATGAGTAGTAATAATGATCGTTTTATTATATTTGTTTTTTAACATTTTGATAATTCTTATTAAATTGACTTTACTATTATAATCTAATCCCAAAGTTGGTTCATCAAAGATAATTACTTTAGGATTAAAAGTTAAAATAGAAGCAATAGCTACTTTCCTTTTTTCACCACTACTTAAAGAAAAAGGATCGCGCTCAAGAAAAGTTTCATCTAACCCAACCATTTTTAAGGCATCTATTATTCTATCTTCTATTTTATCAGTTTTATAATTAAAATATTTCATCCCAAATTCTATTTCTTTTTTTACTGTTGTATTAAAAAATTGATCTTCAGGATTTTCAAAAACAATTCCAACCTTACAACGAAGAGTATTTACATTAACGATTTTTTTATTTTTTTCAATAATATAATTATCTACTTTAATATGACCAACGGTTGGAATAAGTAAGGCATTAATCATTTCTACTAAAGTTGTCTTCCCGCTACCACTTTTACCAAAAATACCATTTATTTTTCCTTCGATAATTGCAATATTAATATCTTTTAATACTTCTTTTTGGAGTGGTGTTTGTTCATTATAACAATATCCCACTTGATTAAATTTTATTTCCATAGGACATTCACCAACTCATCCATATCTAATATCATTTTATCAATCAAATTGTAATATTGCAATTTCAGTGATAGGGAAGCCATAAAAGGTAGTCCTAAACCTAATTCACGAAAAATCTTTTCTTCTTTTAAAACTAATTCTTTTGGTCCTTTTAATACAATTTTACCTTTATCTATAACAATAATATCATCACCATAAACGGCTTCTTCAATATCATGGGTGGCATTAACAATCGTCATCTTTTTTTCGTGATGAAGTTGTTTTATAATTTCTAAAATCCTCATTTTATCTTGATTATCAATTTTAGTTAATGCTTCATCTAAAATTAATATTTTAGGCTCAAGTGCTAATGCTGATGCCAATGCAACTAATTGTTTTTGTCCACCACTTAAAGCATGAGGATTTTTTTCTAAAATATTGGTTATACGTAAAAGATTAGCTACTTCAATAATTCTCTTCTTAATTTCTTTTTTAGGGATTTCTAAATTTTCCAAAGAAAACGCTATTTCATCCATAACTGTTTCAGCTACAAAACAATTATCGGGATTTTCAAAAACAACTCCTATTTTACTTCTAATTTCACGAAGATTTTCAGTATTTAAAATTTTTTGACAAATACTAATATATCCATCAAATTTATATAAACCTAATAATATTTTAATTAAAGTACTTTTACCACTACCATTAGGTCCAACTAAAGTTACCCAACTATTTTCTTTTATATTTAAATTAAAACGACTAAAAATATATTCTTTATCATAGCAAAAAGTTAAATCTTTAATAATTATTAGGTCGTTCATAATATCACCACGCAATATCAATATTATAATATAAACTATTACTTTTTACAACTTTTAATTTTAATACAAGAAAAAAGAATAAAAATTAATTATTCTTTCTTTTTTGTATAATATACACAAATCTCGATAAAGTCTTATTTGGTAACAAAATATTAATATATCTAACCATTTTTGTTAGTTTACCAGGAATAATAATTGTTTTTCTTTTAAACATTTTCTTTATAGTATATTCTGCAACTACATAACTTGGTAAAGCATTCATTGCTTTTTTAATGCCTGCAATTTTATTAAAATTGGTGGTAACTGGTCCAGGACATAATGCTCCAATATAAATGTTACTACCTTCTTGTCTTAATTCCTCATATATTGCTTCTGTTAATTTTAACACATAAGCTTTAGTGGCATAATAACTAGCCATTAATGGCCCAGGTGCAAAAGCTGCTAAAGATGAAACATTTAAAATATATCCATGATTTTTCTTTTTAAAATCTCTTAAAAATAGCTTGGTTAAGATATGAACTGCTTTAATATTTAAATCAACCATATCTAACTCTTTATCTAAACTAGTTTCAAAAAATTCACCATATACACCAAAACCTGCATTATTGATAACTATTTCGATATCTTCATTTTTAACTTTATTATATAATTCCATACAATTAAAAGTACTAGATAAATCATGTATAATTATTTCAACATTAGTTGTCATTTCTTTTTTTAATTTTTCTAATTTTCTCTTATTACGAGCCACTAAAATCAAATCATATCCTTTACTACTTAAAATTCTAGCCATATCAACTCCAATTCCTGAACTTGCTCCAGTTATTAATGCCTTCATATTATCACCTACTTTACTAATTATATAATATTTAATTGAATAAAACAAATCACAAAAAAAGATGCCTATTTGACATCTTCTTCTACTAATTCTAATATTACCATAAGTGCATCGTCACCACGACGTTCTGTTAATTTTAAAATTCTTGTATATCCGCCATTTCTATTAGCATATCTTTTAGCAAGTTCATCAAATATCTTTTTAGTTACTTCATTATCATTATGGAAGAATGCTAGGACTTTACGACGAGATACTAAAGATCCTTCTTTACCATAAGTAATCATTTTATCGGCAAATTTACGTACTTCTTTAGCTCTCATTTCAGTTGTTTCAATTCTTTCATTCATAATTAGGTCTCTTGTTAAATTAGCTAGCATACTTCTTCTATGTTTGTTAGTACGTCCTAATTTTCTGTACATATTATTCCTCCTACCTATTAGTCCTCATCACGGAATTTTAATCCAAGTTCTTTAATTTTATCCGTTACTTCTTTTAATGATTTCTTACCTAAGTTACGGATTTTCATCATTTCTATTTCCGTTTTTTCTATTAAGTCGCCTAAAGTACTAATACTTGCCCTCTTTAAGCAATTATAAGCACGAACTGAAAGATCTAAATCATCAATTGACATTTCTAATTTTTTAAGTTTACTATCTTCTTGTTTTGCTATCATAATACCAGTTATATCAGCAATTTCACTTAAGTTAGTTAAAATATTGAAATGTTCAATTAATATTTTAGCTGCTAAAGCAACTGCATCTTCAGGGCGAATTGAACCATTAGTATACACATGAAGAATTAGTTTATCATAATTAGCATCTTGACCAACTCTGGCACTTTCAACTTCATAACTAATTCTTTCAATTGGTGAATAAATAGCATCCATTGGAATGTATCCTATTTTCATATTTTCAATATGTTTTTTATTTTCATTAGTTGGAACATAACCGCATCCATTAGACACAATCATTTCCATATCTAATTTACCACCTTCAGCTAAGGTAGCAATTACTTGATTTTTATTAATAATTTCAATATCTGGATCAGCTTCTATATCACCAGCTGTAACAACACCTTCTTTATTAGCTGATAATCTCATAATTTTTTGTTCATTAGAATGATTCTTTATAACAACACTTTTTAAATTTAAAATAATAGCGGTTACGTCTTCTACTACTCCTTCAATAGTTTGAAATTCATGCATAACGCCATCAATCTTGACAGCTATAATTGCACTGCCCGGCATACTTGATAGCATAACTCTTCTAAGGGCATTACCAATTGTCGTACCAAATCCTCTTTCTAAAGGTTCTAATTCAAATTTTCCATAATTATTATTTTCAATATATTCCGTTATTTTATATATTGGTTTTTCAAAATTTAACATGTTAACACACTCCTTTTCTTTTATCCACGTGGACGTTTTGGTGGACGACATCCATTATGTGGTATCGGTGTTACATCTGATATTGAAGTTATTTCTAGCCCAGCTGTTTGTAATGAACGAATTGCCGTTTCACGACCAGAACCTAATCCTTTAACAAACACTTCAACTTTCTTCATCCCCATATCAACAGCTGCTCTTCCAGCTGCTTCAGCTGATATACCAGCAGCATATGGTGTTGATTTTTTAGTACCTTTAAAACCTAAAGTTCCAGCTGATGCCCAACTAATAGCATTCCCCTCTTTATCAGTGATCGTAACAATCGTATTATTAAAAGTTGAATGAATATAGGCACAACCTTCTGGTACATTCTTTTTAACTTTACGTTTTCTTGCTTTATAAGCCATTTCATAACCTCCTTTTTATTAACCAGTTTTCTTCTTATTAGCTACTACTTTTCCTCTACCTTTACGAGTTCTAGCATTTCGGTTAGTACGTTGTCCTCTTACTGGTAAACCTTTTTTGTGACGAACACCTTGATAACAATTAATTTCCATTTTTCTTTTAATATTCATAGTTACTTCACGACGTAAGTCACCTTCAGTTAAATATTTATTAACTTCATGACGAATACGTACAATTTCGTCACTATCTAATTCACCAGCTTTTTTATCTTTATCAACATTAGCTTCCTTTAAAATTTTATTGGCTAAATTTCTTCCAATACCATAAATATAAGTTAATGCGATTTCAATTCTTTTTTCATTAGGTAATTCAACACCTTTAATACGTGCCATTAAAACACCTCCTATTATCCTTGTCTTTGCTTATGCTTTGGATTAGAGCATATTACATATATTTTTCCTTTACGTCTAATAATTTTACACTTATCACAAATTTTTTTAACAGATGGTTTTACTTTCATTAAAATCCCTCCTATTACTTTCTATAGGTTATGCGCCCACGTGTTAAATCATATGGCGATAGTTCTAACACAACTGTATCACCTAGTAAAATGCGAATGTAATTCATTCGGATTTTACCAGAAACGTGAGCAATTACAGTGTGCTTGTTTTCGAGTTCGACTTTGAATAATCCTCCTGGTAATATCTCTAATACTTTACCCTCTACTTCGATAGTACCCTCTTTTGCCATTAAATCACCTCTTTGTTAAAATTATATATCCATTTTTAGTGACTAAAACAGTATGTTCAAAGTGAGCAGATGGTTTATTATCGGCTGTAATAACCGTCCAACCATTATCTAAAATAAGAATTTCATCGGTTCCTAAATTGATCATCGGTTCTACAGCAATAACCATTCCTTCTTTTAAAATAGGTCCTGTATTCTTCTTTCCATAATTAGGAATATCGGGTAATTCATGTAATTTTTGACCAACCCCATGCCCAACAAATTCACGAACAATTCCTAAATTATGTTTCTTTATATATTCTTCGATGGCATTGCCAATATCGCCAACTCTTATCCCTTCTTTAATAACACTTAGACCAACAAATAAAGCTTTTTCGGTGTGTTCTAATAGATATTGTTTATCGGTATCAATTTTACTAACAGGATAAGTCCAAGCTGAATCACTATGATATCCTTTATAACATACCCCAATATCTATAGAAACAATATCCCCTTCTTGTAATTTACGATTAGAAGGAATGCCATGTACAACTTCTTCATTTATAGATGTACAAATAGAACATGGAAAACCATCATAACCCTTAAAAGAAGGAATTGCATCAGAATTAATGATAAAATTATACGCTATTTCATCTAATTCTTTTGTCGTAATACCAGGTTTAATATATTGTTGTAAATGCTTATGTGTATTACCTACAATTTCTCCTGCTTTTTTTAATAATTTTATTTCGTCAGGGGTTCTAATATTAATCACTGTTTAACTCCTTCTGATTGATAATCTTTTCAATTTCAGTAAAAGCATATTCTTTACCCTTGCCACTATTGATACGATATAATACACCTTTATCTTCATAATATTTGATAATTGGTTCAGTTTGTTCGAGATATGTTTCATAACGCTTATTAAAGGTTTCTTCGTTGTCATCATCTCTTCTTTTTAAAAGATTATTACACACATCACATATTCCTTCTTTTTTCGGTTTCATTTCTTCAAACATATAGTTATAAACAGCGCCACAATTTGAGCAATTTAATCGGCCTATTATTCTTTTTTTGGCAATTTCTTTATCAATATCTAAAACAATAACATATCCTATATCTTTATTTAATTTTTTAAGTATTTCATCATATGCTTCAGCTTGTTTTAGATTGCGAGGGAAGCCATCAAGGATATATCCATTATCACAATCACTTTGACTTAATCTTTCAGTTAATAATTCAAAAATTATATCATCACTTACAAGTTTACCAAGATTTATTTGTTCTTTTATGTATTCAGCATATTTTCCGCCTTTTTCTATCTCACTACGAAGAATATCGCCAGTAGAAATATGAGGAATATGGTACTTCCCTTTTAATAAATTAGCTAACGTTCCTTTTCCAGCAGCTGGTGGAGCTACAAAAATAATATTTTTCATCCTCGTTTCCTCCTGCTACTATGAGTAGTAGTATAAGTTCTAGCTACTAATTGGCTTTCTAATTGTTTATATGTTTCGAGAGCCACCCCAACAATGATTAATAATCCTGTTCCACCGATTGAAACACTTGTTGGTAAACTAGAAAAAATTCCAAAAACAATTGGAAGACCAGCAATAACTGCTAAAAAGATTGCTCCAACAATAGTTATCCTATTTAAAATTCTACTTACATAATCAATTGTTTCTTTTCCAGGTCTAATACCAGGAATATAACCACCATTTTTTTGTAAATTATCAGCCATTTCTTTTGGTTTTAATTGTAAATAGGTATAAAAATAACAAAATGCAATAATAAAAGCAATATACAATATAAAACCAGTAATAGTATTCATTGATAACCATTTAGATATAAATAAACTAAATTGATCATTTTTAATAAAACGCGCTAATAAGGTTGGAATAGATATAAGTGCTGATGAAAAGATAACAGGAACTACACCAGCTGAATTTAATTTAAATGGCATATAAGTTTGTCTACCTAAACTAGCTGTTGATTTGTTTGCATATTGAATAGGAATTCTTCTTTCAGCTGATTCAACATAAATAATGCCAATAATAATTGTTAAATAGACTAAAACAAATAAAGTAAACATGGTAATACCAAGAAATAAACCTTGAGTATTACTTGCATCAACTAAACCGCTCCATGCATCAACAAACATTTTTGGTAAACTAGCAATAATACCTGCCATAATTATTAGTGAAATACCATTACCAATTCCTTTAGCCGTAATTTGATCACCAAGCCATAAAGTAAATGCTGTTCCAGCTGTAAGAACGGTAGCAAATTGCATATAACTCCAAACTGTTCCACCTTTAATAAATGCAAATGACATCATATAACCTTGAATAAAAGCTAAAATAATTCCTAAGATTCTAGTAATTTGATTAGTTTTCATTCTTCCTGTATGACCTTGTTTAGCTAATTCAGCTAAATATGGAACAATATCCATTTGTAATAATTGAATAATAATTGATGCTGTAATATAAGGCATAACACCGAGTGCAAAAATAGAGAATCTTTCTAAAGCACCACCACCCATAACATTGATAAGTTCTAGAAAACCAAGATTATCAGTTCCTAAACGTGCTCTATCAATGCCTGGAACAACAATAGCTGTTCCAATTTTATAAATTATTAGCCCAAATAAAGTAAATAATAATCTTTTTAATAAATCTTTATTTTTAGGCTGAAATACTTGTTTAATAGTGGTAAACATTTTAGATCACCTCTACTTTTCCACCTATTTTTTCGATTTGTTCCTTAGCAACACTTGAAAATTTATGTGCTTTTACTGTTAATTTTTTTTCTAAAACACCATTTCCTAATACTTTGATACCATCTAATTGATTCTTTATTAATCCCATATCTTTTAATATTTCTGGTGTAACAATAGCTCCATCTTCAAATTTATTTAAATCACTTAAATTAATAATAGCATAGCGTATTTTAAACTTAGCATTACTAAATCCTCTTTTTGGCAAGCGTCTAAATAATTCTAATTGACCACCTTCAAAGCCTGGTTTTACGCCTCCACCACTACGTGCATTTTGCCCTTTGTGTCCTCTACCACTTGTTTTTCCTAAACCGCTACTAGTTCCACGACCAACTCTTTTACGGGTTTTAGTAGCTCCTTCATTAGGTTTCAATGTATGTAACTTCATTATAGAATCTCCTCCACTTTTTTACCACGTAATTTAGCAACTTCTTCAACTGTTTTTTGAGCTTTTAAAGCATTAAGAGTTGCATATGCCACATTAATTTTAGTGTTCGAACCAAGTGATTTAGATAAAACATCTTTAATACCTGCTAGTTCTAATACAGCACGCACAGGTCCACCAGCTTTAACACCAGTACCTTTGAAAGCAGGTTTTAATAAAACTTTACTAGCTCCTTGTACACCAATTGCTTCATGAGGAATTGTTCTACCATCAACAATAGCTACTCTAATTACATTTTTAGTTGCATGTTGAACAGCCTTTTTAATAGCATCTGGTACTTCGTTAGCTTTACCAGTTCCAAGTCCAACACGACCATTTTTATCGCCAACAGCAACCGTAGCTGAAAAACGGAAATGGCGACCACCTTTAGTTACTTTAGTTACTCTCGAAACATTAATAATTTCTTCTTCAAATTGCTTTGGACGTGGTTCTTTTCTCTTATTTTCCATTTCTTACCCTCCTTAGAATTCTAATCCATTATTATGTGCTGCTTCAGCTAGAGCTTTAACACGCCCATGATATAGGTATCCGCCTCTATCAAATTTAACTTTAGTAATATTGGCTTTTTTTGCTCTTTTAGCAAGTAATTCACCTACTTTAGCAGCAGCCTCAATATTTCCCCCGTTTTCAAGTTTTAATTCTTTATCAATAGATGAAGCACTAACTAAAGTAACACCTTTTTCATCATCAATAATTTGCGCAAAAATATTTTTATTTGATCTAAACACATTAAGTCTAGGAATACTAGCAGTTCCTGCTATTTTTTCACGAACACGAGCATGTCTAGATTTACGCATTTTATTACGAGATATTTTCTTTATCATTGTAAATCTCTCCTTTACTTTAGATTACTTAGAAGCTTTCTTTCCTTCTTTACGACGAACATATTCGTCTTTATAACGAATTCCTTTTCCTTTATAAGGTTCAGGTTCTCTTATTTTACGAATTTGGGCTGCAAACTCACCAACAAGGCATTTATCTATACCTTTTATTTTTAATTCTGTATTGCTTGGTATTTCAACGGTTATACCTGCTGGTATATCCATTTTAATAGGATGAGAATATCCAGCATTTACAACAAGTTTGCGTCCTTCAAGCGCAAAACGATAACCGACACCAATTATTTCTAATCCTTTTTCATATCCTTGTGTTACACCAACAATCATATTTTTTATATTAGCATTAGCGGTTCCATGAAGATTCTTAAAATTGTCGTCTTGTCTTGTAATAATAATTTTATTATCATTAATTTCAACTGAAAGATGACGATCAATTTTTGTAGAAAGTTCACCTTTAGGACCTTTAACACTAACAATATTATCATTTACTGTTACTGTAACATTTTCAGGTATTGATATCACTCTATTACCAATACGACTCATTATTTATCCTCCTTACTTTTTACCAAACATAAGCTAGAACTTCGCCACCAAGTTTTTCTTTTCTAGCTTGTTTGTCAGTCATTATCCCTTTTGATGTTGAAATAATTGCAATACCTAACCCATTTAATACCTTTGGTACTTCTTCAGCCTTAACATATACACGTAATCCTGGTTTTGAAATTCTCTTTAAACCAGTGATAACACGTTCTTTATTTTGACCATATTTTAAAATTAAAATTATACTATCTTGAATCTTTTGTTTCTTTACTTTGTAGTCAGCTATAAATCCTTCTTCTTTTAAGATACGCGCAATTTCAATTTTTAACTTTGAAGCAGGTACTTCCACATCTTTATAACGCATTTGATTAGCATTACGTATTCTTGTAAGCATATCTGCAATTGGATCAGTTACTACCATATATATCCTCCCTTCTGGTTTTACCAGCTTGATTTTCTAAAACCTGGTATTTGTCCTTTATAAGCTAATTCTCTAAAACAAATACGGCAAATTCCATATTTTCTAAGTACAGCACGAGGTCTTCCACATCTTTGGCAACGTGTATATTCTCTTACTTTAAACTTTGGTTTTCTTTGTGCTTTTATAATTAAACTTTTTTTAGCCATAATATCCTCCTTTTTTAGAGTTATTTCTTAAACGGCATCCCAAGACCTTTTAAGAGATCAAGTGATTCTTCATTAGTTTTAGCGGTTGTAACTAAAACAATATCCATGCCACGTACTTTAACAATATTATCATAATCTATCTCTGAAAAAATTAATTGTTCAGTTAAACCTAAAGTATAGTTGCCATAACCATCAAATGATTTAGGAGATAATCCTCTAAAGTCTCTTACACGTGGTAATGTAATATTAATTAATTTATCTAGGAAATTGTACATTCTATCACCACGAAGTGTTACTTTACAACCAATTGCTTGCCCTTTTTTTAATTTGAATCCAGCGATAGCTTTTTTAGCTCTTGTTACAACTGGTTTTTGACCGGTTATAGCTGCTAAATCAGCAACCGCCGCATCTAAAAATTTACTATTAGTAGTTGCATCTCCAACACCAATATTGACAACTATTTTTTCTAATTTTGGGACTTCCATAACTGATTTATAACCGTTCTTTTCCATTAAGCTAGGTATAACTTCCTTAATATTTTTTTCTTTTAGGCGGTTCATGTGTACCCTCCTTCCAATTAATCAAGTTTTTCATTAGATTTTTTAGCAATTCTAATCTTTTTACCTTTTTTATCAAATGTATATCCAATTTTTGTTCTTTTCTTTGTTTTTGGATCCACAATCATAACATTAGATGCATCAATTGGTGCTTCCATTTCAATAATACCACCTGCTGTTTGCCCATCTGATTTAATATGTTTTTTTATTATATTAACATTTTCAACTATTACTTTATTTTCGGCTCTTAATATTTTTGTTATTTTCCCTTCTTTACCGCGATCTTTACCAGCAATAACAACAACTTTATCTCCAACTTTTAACTTCATACTTTCCCTCCAAACTATAACACTTCTTTAGCAAGTGATATAATTTTCATAAAATTTTTATCACGTAATTCACGAGCAACTGGTCCAAAGACACGGGTTGCTATAGGTGTCTTATCTTCTTTAATAAGAACACAAGCATTATCATCAAATTTAATATAAGAGCCATCTTCTCTTCTTAAACCAGCTTTTGTTCTAACAATAACAGCTTTAACTACTTTTCCTTTTTTTACTCCACTATTAGGAATAGCTTTTTTAACTGTTCCAACAACAATATCGCCAATATTTCCTGTTTTAACATTGCTACCACCTAATACTCTAATAACTAACAATTCACGAGCACCAGAGTTATCAGCAACTTTTAAAACGCTTTCTTGTTGAACCATAAAATATTCCTCCTTTTCGAGTTACAATTATAATATAATTGCCTTTTCTATAATTTCCGCTAAACGATAACGTTTAGTCTTAGATAATGGTCTAGTTTCAACAATACGTACTAAATCGCCAACCTTTGCTTCATTTTTTTCATCATGAGCAGCATACTTCTTAGAATACTTAACACGTTTCCCATATAATTTATCTGTTTTGTAAGTCTCGATTAGAACGATAATCGTTTTATCGCATTTATCACTTACAACTCTTCCAATTAATTCTTTTCTTCTTGATTCCATATTTCCTCCTTATTCTCCCTTCAATTCACGTTCACGTAAAATTGTTTTCATTCGTGCTACTTGCTTTCTAAGTTCACGAATTCTTGAAGGTTTTTCAAGGGTTCCAGTAGCTTGGCTAAAACGTAAATTAAATAATTCTTCTTTGTATTCTTCTATTTTTTTAAGAATTTCTTCATTAGATAATTCTCTAATTTCTTTAATTTTCATTAGCCTCACCACTTTCCTTCTTTATAAATTTACACTTAATAGGTAATTTGTGCATTGCTAAGCGTAATGCTTCACGTGCAGTAGTTTCATCAACTTCATCTACTTCAAAAATAATTTTTCCTTCTTTTACAACTGCTACCCATAATTCTGGTTGGCCTTTACCTTTACCCATACGCGTTTCTAATGGGATTCTAGTTAATGCTAAGTGTGGAAAAATGTTAATCCAAACCTTTCCACCACGTTTCATATAACGTGTCATAGCAACACGAGCAGCTTCAATTTGTTGTTGTGTTACCCAAGCACCTTCTAAAGCCATTAATCCATATTTTCCAAAATGCAATTCAGTATTACCCTTGGATTTTCCCTCATATGATATGCGATGAGGTTTACGATATTTAGTTTTCTTTGGTATTAGCGCCATTTTCATTACCTCCCTTATTTTTCTTTTCAGGAAGGATTTCTCCTTTATAAATCCATACTTTAACACCTATTTTTCCAAAGTTAGTATTTGCTTCTTTATGAGCATAATCTACATCAGATCTTAAAGTATGAAGTGGAATTAGTCCTTCAGTATAACCTTCGGTTCTAGCCATATCAGCTCCACCTAAACGTCCTGAAACTGCTGTTTTAATTCCTTTGGCTCCAGCTCTCATAACATTTTTAATTGCTCTTTTTTGAGCCACTCTAAAAGAAACACGATTTTCAATTTGATGAGCAATACTTTCGGCTACAAGAGCAGCATCTAAATTAGGATTTTTTACCTCCATAATAGATATTTCAATATTTTCATTAACTAATTTAGATAATTCTTTTCTAATTTTTTCTACTTCATTACCACCATGACCAATTACTACTCCTGGTTTAGCAGTATTAATAATAACATCAGTCTTTTTACTGGTTCTTTCAATTATTATATTTGAAACAGCAGCATCTTTTAATTTTTTAAATAAAAACTTGCGAATCTTAATATCATCATTTAAAAACATAGCAAAATCTTTATTATTGGCATACCATTTTGATTCCCAAGTTTTATTTATACCTATTCTAAGTCCAATTGGACTAACCTTCTGTCCCATTAGTATACCTCCTTTGCTTAATTTCTCTCGCTTACAACAATCATAATATGACTTGTTCTTCTCTTTATTGGATCGATGTGGCCACGTGAACCAAATCGGATTCTTTTTAAAGTTTGACCTTCATTAACGATAGCTTCCTTAATATATAAATTTTCTTTATTTAATCCTAAGTTGTTTTCAGCATTTGCTACAGCTGAAATTAAAACTTTACGAATTATTCTTGCAGCTTCTTTATTTAAATTACTTAAAATATGATCAGCTTCATCTACTTTTTTTCCACGTACTAAATCTATAACTAAACGAGCTTTGCGAGGGGCGATTCGAACGCCTTTAGCAATCGCTTTTGCTTCCATTTTAGTCCTCCTTCCTGGTCATTACAATTATCTTTTTTCTTCTTTTGCTTCGCCGTGTCCACCAAATTTGCGGGTTAATGCAAATTCTCCTAATTTGTGGCCAACCATATCTTCTGTTACATAAACAGGTATAAATTCTTTACCATTATGAACCGCAAATGTATGTCCTACAAATTCAGGAAAAATTGTTGAACGACGAGACCATGTTTTAATTATTTCTTTTTTCCCAGATTCATTAACTCTTCTTACTTTTTTCATTAAACTTTCATCAACAAAGGGACCTTTCTTTAAACTTCTAGCCATTCAAACCATCCTTTCATTATTTTTTACGACGATGAACAATTAATTTATTTGAAGCTTTTTTCTTGTCACGTGTCTTAACACCTAATGCTGGTTTACCCCAAGGAGTAACTGGATTTTTACGACCAACAGGTGCTCTACCTTCACCACCACCATGTGGGTGATCATTAGGGTTCATAACTGAACCACGAACGGTAGGTTTAATCCCCATATGTCTTTTACGACCTGCTTTACCAATATTTATTAATTCATGATCAATATTACCAACTTCACCAATTGTTGCACGACAAGTATTTAATACCTTACGAACTTCACCACTTTTTAAACGTAATAAAGTATATTTACTTTCATGTCCTAATACTTGTGCACTAGCTCCAGCAGCACGTGCTAATTCGCCACCTTTTCCAGCTTTTAATTCAATATTATGAACAAAAGTTCCTTCTGGAATATTGCCTAGTGGTAAGGCATTTCCAATCTTGATATCAACTTTTTCACCACTTATAATTTGATCTCCAACTTTTATATCTTTTGGTGCAATAATATATCTTTTTTCGCCATCAGCATAATTTACTAAAGCGATATTAGCTGTTCTATTTGGATCATATTCAATTGATTTAATAGTACCAATAATACCATCTTTATCTCTTTTAAAATCAATAACACGATATTTTCTTTTAGCGCCACCACCGCGGTGCCTTAAGGTAATCTTACCTTGATTAGTACGGCCACCTGTTTTCTTTAAAGTTACAAGTAATGATTTTTCAGGAGTAGTTTTGGTTATTTCTTCGTTAACAAGGGCTGACATACCACGGCGACCACTGGTTGTGGGTTTATACGTTTTTATTGCCATACTTATCCTCCTTTAGATTAGTTCAGTTCAATTGAACTTCCTTCCTTTAATTTAACAATCGCTTTCTTTACTTTATTAGTTTTTCCGACATAACGTCCTACTCTTCTTGTTTTTGGCTTAACATTAACAATATTCACACTTTCAACATCAACATTAAATAATTTTTCAACTGCTTGTTTAATTTGCGTCTTATTAGCTTTAACATCAACACTAAAAGTTACAGTATTATTATTTTGATTTAAAAAACCACTTTTTTCAGTAACAATTGGTGCTTTTATAATATCTCTATAATTATTCATTTATACAAGCACCTCCTCTAATTTTTCAACTGCTTTAGCAGTAATCATCATTTTATCAGCAGAAACAATATCATATGTATTAATTTCATTAACATCTAATAACATTACATTTTCTAAATTACGAGTTGCTAATATTAAATTATCAGTTAATTCATCAACAACAATTAATACTTTTTCTTTAATAATATCTAAATTATTTAAAATGTTTTTCATTTCTTTAGTTTTTGAGTTTTCAATATTTAAATTATCAACAACAATCAATTCATTATTTAATACTTTATATGATAACGCTGATTTAATTGCTAAAAGACTTTCTTTTTTATTCATTTTTATTGAATAATCTCTTGGTTTTGGTCCAAATACAATACCTCCATGACGCCATTGTGGCGCACGAATGCTACCTTGACGAGCATGACCTGTTCCTTTTTGACGCCATGGTTTTCTCCCGCCACCACTTACTTCACTACGTGTTTTAGTTGAATGGGTTCCTTGTCTTAAAGCATTTCTTGTTAATCTAATTGCATCATATAGTACTGTATCATTTGGTTCAATTCCCCAAATATCAGTTTTCAAAGTAATGTCCTTAACCTTATTTCCATTTATGTTTAATACAGACATTTTTTCCATCTATATTCCTCCTATTGGTTTTCTTCTTCTTTAGTTTCTTCTACTATTTCGTTTTCTTCTACTACTTCATTAGTTTCTTCTGTAACTTCGTTTGTTTCTCCAACAGATTCACTAACATTTATATTTTCACTATCAGTATAAGAAACTAAATTTTCTGTTTTATTGATTACACCTGGTTTTTTAACTGCTGTTTTAATAACAACCAATGTTTTTTTAGGTCCTGGGACACTACCCTTAATTAGAATTACATTATTTTCATTATCAACTGATACAACTTCAAGATTTTGAATAGTTACTGTTTCATTACCCATATGGCCAGGTAATTTTTTACCTTTTAAAACACGCATAGCAAGCATAGTACCCATTGAACCTACGCCTCTGTGGTATTGTGAACCATGACTCATTGGACCACGACTTTGATTATGTCTTTTAATAACACCTTGGAAACCTTTTCCTTTTGAGGTTCCTGTAACGTCAACATATTCTCCTGGAGTAAAAATATCAACAGTAATTTCTTGTCCTAATGAATAATTATTTACATCTACACCTCTAATTTCTTTAAAGAAGCGCTTAGGTGTAGTATTAACTTTATTGGTATGACCAATTGAAGATTTAGTCGCTAATTTTTCACGGATGTTACCATATCCAAGTTGAATCGCATCATAACCATCTTTTTCTTTAGTTTTAATTTGGGTTACTACATTTGGTTCAACTTCAATAACAGTAACAGGAATTAATTTTCCAGTTTCCGTAAATACTTGTGCCATACCAATTTTACGACCTAAGATTCCTTTCATAAATTCATCCTCCTAAATAAAATAATTTAATTATATTTTCTTGATTTGAATATCAACACCACTTGGAATTTCCAAATGCGTTAATGCCTCAATCGTTTCTTTACTTGGATTGATAATATCAATCAATCGTTTATGAGTTCTTTTTTCAAATTGCTCACGTGAATCCTTATATTTGTGAACAGCTCTAAGAATAGTGATTTTTTCAATTTCCGTTGGTAGTGGAATTGGTCCACTAATTTCTCCACCTGTTCTTTTAACTGTTTCAACAATTTTTGCACAAGCATTATCTAGGATTCTGTGTTCATATGCTTTCAATTTGATACGAACTCTCTCCTTTGCCATTCTTCTTCCTCCCTTCGCCTATATCAAGTATAGACTTGCTCCGTGTAAAAACCCAGTACCTCAGGTTTTTTATCACAACTTAACCTGGTGTATCAGCAACCTTACACATCATCGCATGCCACACATGCAGAATTATACACCATTATTATATGAAATGCAAGCATTTTTTTAACATTTATTTAATATTTACAATCAAATTAACTATAGATAGTTTTGGCATTTATCTATATTATATTAATAAATAAAAATTTTTAAGTTATATTAAAAAAATTAAAATTATATAATGAACATTTGATAATTTTGTCATTCTAATGAAAAAATATAAAAGTATTGTAGTTTAGTTATTACAGTACATAATCTAAAAAAAAAGATTGCATAGCAATCTTTATTTAACAAAAGGTAATAAAGCCATAAATCGAGCTTTTTTAATTTCATTAGCAATATATCTTTGATGTTTAGCACAACTACCAGTGATTCTTTTTGGTAAAATTTTTCCTTTATCATTACTAATATATTTTTTTAAAGATTCAACATCTTTATAATCAAAAGTTTTTCCACTACACATTTGACATACTTTCTTTTTCTTTTTATGATAATCAGCCATTTACACTCCTCCTTTTTAATCTAAATCGGCATCATCAAGTGATACACTATCACCAAAATCAGCAAACGGATCTTCATTAACATCTACACCATCTGAATACTCTTGATAATTATATGGTGTAATATCATTACTATAATTATCAAAGTTATTTATTTCGCTATTTTGACTTCTTGCTTGAGCCTGTGCTTTCGTTTCTAAGAAATGAACTGAGTCTGCCAAAACTTCCATGGCATATCGCTTATTTCCATCTTTATCTACATAAGTTCGTGTTTGAAGTCTTCCTTCAATTGCCACTAAACTTCCTTTATCAAGATAGTTACATACATTTTCTGCTTGTTTACGCCAAATCACAATATTAATAAAATCTGCTTCTCTTTGTCCTTGCGCATTAGTAAAATTACGGTTAACTGCTACCGTAAATCGCGTAAATGGAACTTGCGAATTAGTATAACGTAATTCTGGTTTGGCGGTTAATCTTCCAACTAATTCTACACGATTCATGACTTTACCTCTTTTCTTACATTTCTATTTTAGTAATTAAATGACGAATAATATTATCATTAATTAAAGCTAAACGATCAAATTCTTTAATAGGTTTATCATTATTTGCTTCAATAATAATTATATAATAATATCCACTTTTACATTTTTTAATTTCGTAGGCTAATTCTCTTTGCCCCAATTCTTTTGACTCAACAATTTTACCACCATTTGAAGCTAAAATTTCTTCAAAATTAGCTATAACATTTTTGATTTCATCTGCTCCTAATGTTGGTTTAATGATAAACATTATTTCATATTTTTTCATTATTCCACCTCCTTTTGGTCTAATGGCTTCAAAATGAAGCAAGGAGTAAATCAATTACTCGCATAGATTATAACAAACTTTCAGCATATTGTAAACTAGTATTTTCTTTTTTTTCTTTATTTCTTAAATAAATAGGAATACAAGCAATTATAATAATAGCAATAGCCGTTAATTCTAAAATAATAACAGGATGCTTTATATTTTCTAAAAATGGAAATAATTCAATAATATGGTGTGGTAATTCTTTAGACATTATATAATTGGTATCAAAAATGGCATTAAAAATAGACATAACTGCAAATATGACTTGAGCTACCATAAAACTTTTAAACATATCTTTTAATCTAAAATTCCAATTTTGTGTATAAAAGATAAATAAATTAGAAACCAAAAAGAAATGATGACTTATAAAAAATTGATAAAACAAAAAAGAATCAAAACTACTATTCATACCAGGATCAGGCCATAAAATAGCTGGTATTGGTCCTATGTACGCAAAAAAATAAATAATTTTATAAAGCTTAGGCTTATTAAAAAATAAAGCATACATAAATAAATATCCAGAAATAAAGCAAAAATGCAAAGGTAAATGAACATGCCCATCATAACGTCCATATATCATTAAAGGAATATAATATAATTTCATATTAATAAACATTGTAAAAACAATAATCAATTTTATTCTTTTTTTTATATTATATGGTAAGTTATAAATCCTATTACGATTAATATATACAAAGAAAATTCCTATAATTGTTACAATTATACATAAGAAATGAACGATACCAAATAATTTAAATGGAATTCCTGGAATATCATCTAAAAAAAATTCACGAATCATTTACAACTCACTTCTTTCTATATTTTTAAGCATATTTATACACTAAATCTAAAATGACATATATCTCCATCTTTTACTATATAATCTTTTCCCTCTAAACGCATTTTTCCTGCTTCACGAACAGCTTTTTCACTACCATATTCAAATAAATCCTGATAACTCATCACTTCAGCACGAATAAATCCTTTTTCAAAATCACTATGAATAATCCCTGCGCATTCAGGGGCCTTCATTCCTTTTTTAAAGGTCCAAGCTTTAACTTCATCTTCACCTACCGTAAAGAAAGCAGCTAGACCTAATAAAGAATAAGTAGTAGCAACTAATTGGTCCAAACCACTTTCTGATATTCCTAAATCGTTTAAAAAAGATTTTTTATCATCATCATTTAATTCACTTAATTCGGATTCTATTTTAGCACACAACTTTATTACTTTTGATCCTTCTTTTTCAGCATACTCTCTAACTGATTTTACATATATGCTTTCTTCCCCAACTAGATCTTCTTCTCCTACATTAGCTATATAAATAATTGGTTTGTAAGTTAACAAATTAAATGATTTAATGATTTTTAATTCTGATTCATCAAATTCTAATTTACGTACTGGAATATTTTTTTCTAAACTTTCTTTTATTCTATTTAATAATTCAGCTTCTTTAATAGCTTCTTTATCATTAGACAACAATGCTTTTTTACTTATTTTGCTTAAACGATTAAGAATAACTTCTAAATCAGCTAACATTAATTCAACATTAACTATTTCAATATCTCTAATTGGATCAATATCACCTTCAACATGAGTGATATTTTTATCTTCAAAACAACGAACTACTTCACATATCGCATCTACTTCACGAATATGTGATAAAAATTTATTTCCCAAACCTTCACCATGTGAAGCACCTTTTACTAATCCCGCAATATCAGTAAATTCAAAGGTAGCTGGTATTAAGCGTTCGGGAATATATAATTGTTCTAAAAATTCCAAACGTTTATCAGGAACGGTTACTATGCCAACATTTGGATCAATTGTAGCAAAAGGATAATTAGCTATTAAAATACTTTTTTTAGTTATAGCATTAAAAAGTGTTGATTTACCAACATTAGGTAATCCAATAATACCTACAGTTAATCCCATGTTAATCCCTCTTTACTATTCAAAAATTAATTTATTACTTGTATATTATAACACATTTTTATTATCAAAAAACAATTTAAAAACCCTTAAATTTTATTAAGGGTATTATCAATTCTTTTTTTAGCGTTGGTAGCTGCAATAGCGCCTTCACCAACAGCCGTAGTTAATTGATAAACGTCTTTTTTAATAACATCCCCACAAGCAAATATATTTTTTATGTTAGTTTCCATATTTTGGTCAACTATGATGTATTCATCTTCTGTTTTAATATTTAAATTTTTAATAAAACTTAAATTAGGTTTAAAACCAACATGAATAAATAAACCATCCACCGGTAATGATTCTTTTTTACCCTTAGTTTCTAAAATGATTTCACTTAATTTATTATCTTTTTCTTTTAATTCAATAATATTACTGTTAAATATAATCTCAATATTCTTTTTTTCATTGATTTTATCTTGTAAACAAAGTTCTGCTCGAAATTGATCACGACGATGAATAAGATATACTTTTTTGGCAATATCAGCTAAAAATAAAGCTTCTTCTAATGCACAATTGCCACCACCAATAATCGCAACTTTTTTATCTTTGTAAAAAAATCCATCACATACCGCACACCAACTAACACCTCTACCAGTTAGTTGTTTTTCATTTTCTAAACCTAATTCTTTAGGAATACGACCAGTCGCAATAATAACTACTTGGCATTCTATCTCATCCATATCGGTTTTTACTATTTTGCTTTTACCTGTATCAACAATATCAATGACATTGCCATAACGATATTCCACACCTAAACTTTTAATTTGATTAAAAATATTCATTGCTAAAGTTGGCCCATCAATACTATCAAACCCAGGATAATTTTCAATTTTTGATGTCATATTAATTTGCCCACCAGGTGCACTTTTTTCAATTAAAATAACATTAACATTTGATCTTTTTAAATAAAGAGCAGCTGTCATCCCAGCTATACCTGCACCAATTACCAAACAATCAGAACGTAATGACATTAACATTCTCCTTATCATTATATTGATTTTCAAATTTTGAACCTTGTTTGCGTATAAAAAACACGATTATGCCAACAACAAACATTATTACTGATATAATTTGAGCCATTTTAAAGTTATTTAACATTAAACTATCTTGCCTTAAAGACTCAATAAAAAAGCGTCCAAAACCATACCACATTAAATAAAAACTAGTAATTTGACCAATTTTAATATATTTATATCTTCTAATAAGCAATATTAAAACAAACCCTATAAAACACCAAATAGATTCATATAAAAAGGTTGGTTGATAATAAATACCATTAATTTTCATTCCTTCAATAATAAATTCTGGAATTAATAAATTTTTTAAAAATTCATAAGTAGTAGCTGGTCCATATGCTTCTTTATTGAAAAAATTACCCCAACGACCAATTGCTTGACTTATTAATAAGCTAACAACAATAATGTCTAATAAACGCCATGTATTAACTTTATATTTTTTGCTGTAAAGAATTATCCATATTAAACCTACTATCATTCCTCCATGAATAGCTAATCCGCCTTCCCATATTTTAAAAATTTCATTTATATTTTGACTATAATATGACCAATTAAAGGCAACAAAATAAGCACGAGCACCAATAGCAGCTAAGGGAAACAAAAAAAAGAAAAGATTAATCATAAAATCTTCAGGTATTTTCCATTTTTTTGCTTCGTGTAGTGCTAATGAACCACCAATAAAAAAAGCGATAAACATAATAACAGAATACCAATATATTTTAATTATTCCAAAATCAAATAAAATTCCTTGCATATCATCTACCCTTTCTTAATAATGGTTCTATTATTAAGTTTTCCATTAATATATTCATAATAGAAATAATAATAGCTACAATAACCCCCATAAAAATACCTTTTATTTCAAAATACTTACCTAAAATAAAATCAACAATATTTAAAATAAAGACATTAATAAAAGGATAAAACAAACCTAAAGTTAACCCCGTAATTGGTAAGGTTAACCATACAATAATCGGCTTTATTGTTTTATTTAATATATAAATAATAATAACCGCAATTAAAGCCCATAAACCAAAATAACTATTATCTATATAAATAGTATTATCAAAAATAACAGAAACACTAATCAAAACTAAAGCATATCCGCACATATAAATTAACCAATCTAAGATACTATTAATGCGTTTTTTTCCATCTCCATTTATAATAATCATTTTCATTTTTATCACTCCTATTATATTAGTATATCATAGATTACCTTTTTGGAAAATTTTTGAAACTTTTATTTTTCGCCTTTTAATTCAAATAAAATATCACGTAATTGCATTGCTCTTTCAAAATCTAAGTTTTTAGCAGCTTCACGCATTTCAAATTCAATGTTATTAATTATTTTATTTTTTTCTTCTTTTGTTAATTTAATTGGATCTTTTTCTTCAATTTCTTTATTATTACTTATGATTGGTGGAATTTCTTTAATAATTGTCTTAGGAATTATATTATGAGTTTGATTATATGCTTCTTGAATTTGTCTTCTTCTTTTTGTTTCATTAATAGCAATTTGCATAGATTCACTAATATTATCCGCATACATAATTACACGTCCATTAGCATTCCTAGCGGCTCTTCCAATAGTTTGAATTAAACTTCTTTCACTTCTTAAAAAACCTTGTTTATCGGCATCCATTATAGCTACTAGGCTTACTTCAGGAATATCAAGTCCTTCTCTTAATAAATTTATACCTACTAAAACATCGTATTTTCCTAAACGTAAATCTCTAATAATTTTTAATCTTTCTAAGGTTTTTATTTCATTATGAAGATAAGCAACCTTAATATCAAGTTTTTTCAAATAAGCTGTTAATTCTTCAGCCATTCGAATAGTTAAAGTTGTTACTAAAGTGCGTTCATTTCTTTTAATATTTTCATTAATTTGTTCAATTAAATCATCTATTTGTCCTCTTGTTGGTTTTACTTCAACGGTCGGATCTAATAAACCTGTTGGTCTTATTATTTGTTCAACAATTAAATGATTACTTTTTTCAATTTCATAATCACCTGGGGTTGCTGAAACAAAGATAACTTTATTTATCTTTTTTTCAAATTCTTCAAAATTTAATGGACGATTATCCAACGCACTTGGTAAACGAAATCCATATTCAACTAAAATTTCTTTACGTGCACGATCACCATTATACATTCCTCTTATTTGTGGAATAGTTACATGCGATTCATCAATTATCATCAAATAATCATCACCAAAAAAATCAATTAAAGTTGTTGGTGTTTCCCCTGGTCCTTTTAAAGCAAGGTGTCTAGAATAATTTTCAACACCATGACAAGAACCAGTTTCCAATAGCATCTCAATATCGTAATTAGTTCTTTCTTTTAATCTTTGATATTCTAATAATTTGTTTTGTGTTTTAAACACACTTAATTGTTCTTCTAATTCTTTTTTTATATTTTCAATAGCTAATTTCAATTTTTCTTCGCTTGTTACAAAGTGACTTGCTGGAAAAAGACTAATTGTTTTTTTACTAGTAATAACAGTTCCAGTTAAAGTATCAAATTCATTAATTGATTCTATTTCGTCACCAAAAAAATCAATTCTAATTCCTTTGTCCCGCTGACTTGCAGGAACAACTTCTAAAACATCACCACGAACACGAAAACTTCCTCTTTTTAAATCTAAGTTGTTTCGTTCATACATCATATCAACTAATTTTTCCATAATGAAATTACGATCAACTCTATCACCAACATTAAGTGTTAACATTTTATTGCGATATTCTTCAATTTCACCAATCCCATAAATGCATGAAACAGAAGCTACCACAATAACATCTTTCCTATTTAATAATGCTGAAGTAGCAGAATGTCGCAATTCATCTATCTCATCATTAATAGATGCGTCTTTTTCAATATATTTGTCAGTTTTAGGCACATACGCTTCTGGTTGATAATAATCATAATACGAAACAAAGTATTCCACTCTATTTTCAGGAAATAATTCTTTTAATTCCGAATAAAGTTGACCGGCAAGTGTTTTATTGTGAACAATAATGAGAGTAGGTTTATTAATTTTTTCAATAACATTAGCAATTGTAAAAGTTTTACCAGTACCAGTTGCACCAAGCAAAACTTGATATTGATAATTATTATTAAGATTATTAACCATCTTTTCAATAGCTTGAGGTTGATCTCCACTTGGTATGTATTTTGATATTAATTTAAAATCCATATCTATCACTCAAATCTATTTTCATATAATAGATTCCTTTCTATTTTTTGATAAAAAATGATGAAATCAATTATTCATCATAATTATTTTAACATTTTTATATATTTTAGACAAATAAAAAAAAGTAAATTTTAAAAATTAATTAAAATTTACTTTTTTCTTTATTTATTTTAAAGGTTACACGATATTCGTTTTCAAAATCTAATTCTTCTGTTTCTATTACATAACCCATTTTCTCTATTTCTGATGCACAATTACGAATTGTACTAATTATACTTTTTAAATCAGCTCCTGCTTCAACATTATTTTGAAATAAAATCTCATTTTCTTTTTTAATTTCCTCAATATTATCATTAGTAATAACATTATCAAGATTCATTCCTAAATTATCAATATCTTCATTATCTGTTTCATAAGCATTAAATATGTCTGGCATATCTATATTATCTTCATTATTATATATATTGTTTATTTCAGGGAATGAGTTATTATCAAACTCTATTTCTTTATTCAAATCTTCATCAATATTTACATTTTCATCTGTTGGTATAATGTTATCAGGGCTTATGTCAACAAAAGTATCGCCACTAAAAATGTTATCCGTTTCTTCTGGTTCTTGCGGAACTGCGGTATTTTCTGGTGCATTATTTTCAATATCAAAGAATTTATTTGTCCAAATATTATCAATGTTATCTTCGATTGGTTGTTTTTCTTGTTCTTTATCAGATTCTTCATCAATAGATTCGATAGGTGTACTAGTAGAATTTAATTGCAATAAATCATCAATATTAGGAATCGGTTTATCTATATGTATATCTTGTGCTTCTGTTTCAATTTTGTCAATATCAAGAAAGCCTGGTTTTTCAGCATTATCTATAAACCTAGTTTCATTATTTATATTAAAGTTTTCAACAACCGGTTCTTGTTCTTCAAAATCTAATAATAGTTCAGGTTTGATTGGATTATTTACATCAATAAAATCTATTGGTTGTTCATCAGCATCATTAATTATTGGTTCAGAAGGAATATTAAAATCTATATTTTCTTTATTATCCATTGTTTCTCCTTTTTCTTCAATATTTTGCATTAATATATTTTTTTCATTATTATTGTCTGCATTTAATAATTTATCAATATCTTCATCAGTTCTACGAACAGTTAACCTTTCATTTATAATTCTTTCCAACATAGCAACTTGTTGTTTAGGATCATGTAAACGTAATAAAGATCTCGCATGTCTTTCAGAAATTTTATTATTTAATAATGCTTCTTGTACATCTTCCTCTAAATTAAGCAAACGTAATTTATTAGAAATAGTTGATTGATTACGATCTAATTTGTCTGCTAATTGTTCTTGTGTTAACCCCATATTTAATATTTTACGATATGAAATAGCTTCTTCAATTGGTGACAAATCTTCTCTTTGAACATTTTCGATCAAAGCAATTTCTGCGCTTTCTCGATCATTTAAATCGGTTATAATTGCAGGTATTGTTGATTTTCCTGCAATAACACTAGCTTTATAACGTCTTTCACCAGCAATTATTTCATATTTATCACCAATTGGCCGAACAATTATTGGTTGAATAACACCATGTTCTTTAATTGATTCAGCCAATTCATTAATTTTTCCTTCATCAAATTTTATTCTAGGTTGAAACCTATTTGGTAAAATATCATCTAAATCTAGTTCTACAACTTTTTTTTCATTTTCCATGGTATTTCCCCTCTTTCTATTCTTATAAATACATCTTACTACATTTTGGGAAATAATTCAATCTTTTTTTAAAAATATTTCCCAAAATTAAAAAAAGACCATTTTCAATATTTTATTATAATGGTCTTTTTTTTATTTCACTATTTTTTCTTGGGTATTCATTAGATGTTGCACTCATTTTTTTTATTTTTAAAATGGTTCGATGGCTGTTTTCAATAGGTAATAAAAATTCTTTCTTTTCAATAACAATTCCATTAAGTATTTTGAGAGCTTTTTGACATTCTCCTATTTCCTGGGAAATATTACCTTTCATTGGAATAAAATATTTTTCAACTTTTACCAATGGTAAACAATATTCTAACAGGATATTAAGAGGAGCAACAGCACGAGCTGTTACAACATCAAATTTTTCACGATTATTTTTTGCATATTCTTCAACTCTAGCATGAATAACTTCGACTTTTTTAAGTCCTAATTCTACAATTACTTTTTCTAAAAATTTAATTCTTTTATTTAAAGAATCAATTAATGTTACATTTAAGTTAGGGTATAGAATTTTAAGAACTAATCCGGGGAAACCAGCCCCTGTACCTACATCACACAAATTATCTAAATTATTTAGATCAATTACTTGAGCAATCGTTGCACTATCATAAAAATGTTTTAAATATACTTGTTTTTTATCAATAATAGATGTTAAATTAATTTTTTCATTCCATTCTATTAACAATTGATAATATCTATCAAATTGTTTTAATTGCTCGTCATTAATTTTAATATTTATTTTTTTTAAGTATTCAATAAATTCTTTTTCAGTCATAATGATATTCCTTTCTTAAATAAACAGTTAAAATAGAAATATCTGTAGGATTAACACCACTTATTCTTAATGCTTGACCAATGGTAGTAGGTCTTACTTCTTTTAATTTTTGACGAGCCTCACTAGCAATATTAGGAACTTTATCATAATTGATGTCTTCTGGAATAAGTTTCTTTTCTAAATGCAACATTTTATTAACTTCTTTCATTGTTTTAGAAATATATCCTTCATATTTATTATTTATTTCAACTTGTTCTATTATTTCATCATCATAATCGATATTAATAAAAGTTTTTAATTTTTCAATAGTTATTTCTGGTCTTTTTAATAAATCATATAAACTAGTTGCATCCTTTAATTCAGTAGAACCAATACTTAAAAGATATTCATTTATTGTTTTTTTAGGTGTAATAATTGTGTTTTTTAAAATATTTTCTAATTCCTTAATTTTACTCTTTTTATCTAATAATCTTTGATATTGCTCTTTATTAATTAAACCTACTTGATATCCATATTCTCTTAATCTTAAATCAGCATTATCATGTCTTAATAATAGACGATATTCCGCTCTTGATGTTAAAAGACGATATGGATCTCTTATTCCTTTAGTAACTAAATCATCAATTAAAACCCCAATATATGCTTCATTTCTTTTTAAAATTAATGGTTCTTTTCCTTCTAATTGAAGGGCTGCATTAATACCAGCTATTAAACCTTGACAAGCAGCTTCTTCATAACCACTAGTACCATTAATTTGGCCAGCAGTATAAAGATTTTTAATTAATTTAGTTTCTAAACTTTGTTTTAATTGAGTTGGATATATAGCATCATATTCAATTGCATAAGCATATTTTAATATTTTAGCATTTTCCAATCCTTCAATACTATGAACCATTTGTTCTTGAATATCATGTGGCATACTTGTTGAAAAACCTTGAAGATAAATATCATCATAATATAAACTTTCTGGTTCTAAAAATAATTGATGACTTTTTTTATCACTAAAGCGGACAACTTTATCTTCGATTGATGGACAATAACGGGGTCCAATTCCTTTTACATCATCTAAAGCACCATACATACTGGCTTTATGTAAGTTGTCATGAATAATTTGATGTGCTTTTTCATTAGTATAAACAAAATGGCAATCCACTTGATCTTCAATTTTATAATTTGGTACATTATCAAAACTAAAAACGCGATGAATATTATCTCCTTTTTCCACTTTAGTTTTACTAAAATCAATACTATCTTTAGCAATTCGAGGAGGTGTTCCCGTTTTTAAACGAATAATACTAAATCCGAGTTTTACTAAATTGTCACTTAAATGTTGGCTTGGTCTTTCACCATGTGGTCCGCTTGGAGTTCGTGTACTTCCTACCAAAATATCTGCTTTCATATAAGTGCCAGTTGTTAAAATAACGATTTCACTACTTATTTTATTGCCATTTTCTAAAATAACGCCTTTAACTGTATTATCTTCAACTATTAAATCTTCAACCATTGCTTCTAATATTTCTAAATTAGGTTGTTTTTGTAAGGTGTTTAACATTTCCTTGGGATAAGTTATTTTATCGGCTTGGGCACGTAATGCTTGAACAGCTGGTCCTTTTTTATAATTAAGCATTTTTATTTGAATTTGCGCTTTATCAGTATTTTTTCCCATTTCTCCGCCTAAAGCATCTATTTCTCTTACCACTACACCCTTGGCACTTCCGCCAATTGATGGATTACATGCCATATCTGCTATATTTTTAATATTACTTGTTATTAATAACGTTTTGTGATTTTTACGAGCTGATGCTAAAGCGGCTTCACAACCAGCATGACCACCACCAACGACAATAATCTCATATTGCATATTCCCACCTCCTTTTAGCAGCACATATTATACTAGTTTTTTTTTAGTTTAACAATATTTTTTAATAAAAAAAGAGCAATTTTAATTACCTGTTTTTACCACAAACCATGTTGTTTCATCTCTTTTTTTATATCTTCTAACATATATTTTGTTCCTTTATTTAATAAAACTTGTACTAAATCCCACCCTGGACCCCGATTTCCTTCTATAATAACTGGACCATCTTTGGTAATTGCTACATCCCAACCAACAACATTAACATTTTCATTGACTAGTGCTGCTTCTAAAACCATTTCTTTTACTTCATTCCAATATGGTATTTCATATCCATCAATTTTAATATTAGTAACAGGGTGTCTTTCATATTCATCTAATTTTTTAGTAAAACCATTACCAATTAATTTTCCCGTTTCTAAATCAATTAATGCTGCCATTCCACCAACATGAAAATTATCAACAACATATTTGCCACTACCAATTCGAGCAGCAGCAAAAAAAAGTTTTGGTTTACCATTTACAACTGAAGTCATCACTCTTAATGTATTAACACTATTAGGACATATTTCTCCCCATCTTGGATCTTGAACGATAAATTCTTCAATAAACATTTTTTTGTTTTTTAAATCTTCATAAAATTTCTTTCGATCAACAATTGTTTTAGTCTCTATCTTTTGAACATTAGTTCCACCTAAACCAATAATAGGTTTTAAAATAAACGTATCATGTATACTTAAGAATTCTTCTAATTTTTCATATTCCATTTCTGAATCGTACCAATCTCTTTTGGTGTATTTGCGAAAATTTCGCAAAAAATTAGGTTTGTTGGAAAAGAAAGGAGCATATTTTATGTTAGCCATTTTTTTATACATTTTGGCTTGATATCCAATCGTTACATATTTTCTTCTTTCTTTCCAGCTTTTTTCATAAAAACGGTAATTTAAATAATCTTGTAACCCCCCACCTATAAAAATTACACATAAAGCAGTATCAATAAACATTAAAAGAGGTGATTTCTTTTTTTCTTTTCCAATTTTCTTTAAATCTTGATAAAATCTTTTATAGTTTCCTACTAGGGCAAATCTTACTAAATCCATTTATTTTCCTCCTAGCTTAATTATACTACATTATACACAAAATAAAATACTAAAATTTTTGCTTTTAGTATTTTATTTTCCTAAGCAAAATTGTTTGAAAATTTGATCTATTAATTCTTCATCATATGTTTCACCAATAATTTCACCTAATAATGACCAAACTCTTTTAATATCAATTTCAATCATATCAATAGAATTGTTTTGATTAATTCCATCTTCTATTTCTTTTATTACTTTTAAACATTGTTTTAATAATGAAATACTTCTTGCGTTTGTTAAATAAGTAAAATCTGATGTCATAATTTTTTCTAAATTAAAGATTTCTTTTATTTTTTGTTTTAAATCATCTATTCCTTCATTATTAATTGCACTCATATAAACAATTTGTCTATTTTCTAATTCTTTAATATCTAATTTGTTTTCCAAATCAATTTTATTAATAATAATAATATGATTTTTATTTTTTATTTTTTCTAAAATTACTCGATCATCATCTGTTAGTTTTTGATTATTATTTAAAACATATAAAATTAAATCAGCTTTATCAATTAATTCTAAACTTTTACTTACACCTATTTTTTCTACAATATCTTCAGTTTTTCTTATACCTGCCGTATCAATTATATTTAATATTATTCCATTAATATTTACACTACCTTCCACAATATCTCTAGTTGTTCCTTCAATTTCGGTTACAATAGCTTTTTCTTCATTAATTAATTTGTTTAAAATACTACTTTTCCCAACATTTGGACGACCAACAATTACTGTTTTTATACCTTCCTTTATAATTTTTCCGTTTTCACTTTCTTTTATTATTTTCTTTATTTCTTCTTTTACTTTTTCTATTTTTGGTACTAATTTTTGATTAGTTAATTCTTCAATATCTTCATATTCTGGATAATCAATATTTACCTCTATATTTGCAAGTATCTCAATTATTTCTTGTCTTAAATTTCTAATTAATGATGAAACTTTTCCGCTTAATTGATTAATAGCTAGGTTTCTTGCCTGTTCTGTTTTAGAATTAATTAAATCCATTACTCCTTCAGCCTCAATTAAATCAATTCTACCATTTAAAAAAGCTCTTTTGGTAAATTCTCCAGGGTCAGCTAAACGACAACCATTACTTAATAATAATTCTAATATTTTGTTTGTTGGTGCGATACCTCCATGACAATTTATTTCAACTGTATCTTCACTAGTAAATGTTTTAGGAGCTCGCATAACTGATACCAAAACTTCATCAATAACTTTTTCTCCATTAACAATATGCCCATAATTAATAGTATGTGATGGCACTTTTTCAAGATTTTTTCCTTTAAAAATTTTATTTACAATAGGAATTGCTTCATTTCCACTTACTCTTATAATTGAAATTGCTCCAACGCCTAAAGCTGTAGAAATAGCTGCAATTGTGTCTTCCATACATAATCTCTCCTTTATTAATATTTTGGTATCATTTTCACATATTATATAGTCTAAAAGCAAGTTTTTAACTTGCTTTGTACTTAATTACTACATAACGATTTGGTGGTTCTCCTTCACTTTCAGTATAAAGTCCTTCATACTCACTAATAATAGTATGAACTAAACGTCTTTCATAAGAATTCATCGGATCTAATTTTGCATCAATTTTTGTATTTAACACTTCTTTTGCTATTTTTCTTACTTCTTTTTCTATCTTTTGCATCTTTTTTATTTTATAATTACCAACATCTATGTTTATTTTTACATTAAATCCTGTTTGCACTTTTACTGTTTGTCTTAAAATAATTTGTAAAGAATTAATATTTTTTCCTTCTTTACCTATAACAATAGCATTATTAGAAGTAACTAAAACAACATTTATAATATCATCTTTTTCTTTTATTTCGCTTTTTATATCAACGTTTAATAAACTAGAAAATTTTTTAATATATTCCTTTATAAATTTTATAACATCTTCTTTTTTAACAATTACCACTTCATATTTCTTACTCTTAAACAAATTTCCTTCTCTCTCATTAATCGTATAAAAAATCTCGTTTTCTTTTTTTGATATTTCCTCTAATCCTTTTTTTAAAGCCTCATCTTTATTTTTATCTTCAAATTTATACACTTCTAGCATGTTTTTTCCTCCTTTTTATTATAATATTTTGGCAGATTGTGAATCCACTATTGAAAATCCAATATAAACCAATAGCTGTTGGTAAACTAAATGATGCAAGTGAAATAATTACTATCATAACATTACTCATCATTTTCATTTGTTTTTCTTGTTCAACATTCATTGAAGCAGCACTATTAAGTTTAAATGAATAATATGTTCCAAGAATTACTAAAATTATAAATACAATATAATAATATTTTCCTTGAAAAATTGCCGTTGAAGGATTGGTTCCTAATTGAAATAAACCTAAAAAATTTCTTTCAAAAAGAACTGGTAATCTATTAATTGCTTCGTAGAAAGCAAAAAAGAGAGGTATTTGAATAAATGAAAATAAACAGCCTGACATTGGATTAATATTATATTTTTTATAAACTAATAATAATTCTTGACTTTTTTGCATCATACTTTCTTGATCATTACGTCCACGATATTTTTTTTCAATTTTGTCAATTTCAGGACGTGCTATTCTAAGATTTTCAGATTGTATAGTTGTTTTTTTAGTAATAGGAACAGCTATTGTTCTTAAAAGTAAGGTAGTTATAATAATGGCTAACCCATAACTATTAATAAGTGATCCTATTTTTAAAAGTAACCATGCTAATGGTTTTACAAAAATTGTTGTCCATATTCCTTCATAACCACCATCACTTATTTTAAAATCATTACATTTTGGTAATTTAGATAAATCTACCTTGTTTTCTTCATATATTTTTATAGTTTCTTCAGATTCTGGTTGACATAATATATTTTCTGTTAAATTTTGTCCTGTTTTAGAATTTTGAACAGCTTTTCCTTCTTCATTTTTCAATATTTTAGTACATCCTGTTAAAACAAATAACATAAAAAAAATTAATAATATTTTTAAAATTTTTGATGTTTTCTTTTTCATTTGTTTTCTCCTTCTATAATACCTATTTTTTCAAAGATGTGATTTAAATCTTTCTCCATTTCATGAAAATTTTTGTTTAAAATATCTTTCTTTATCATTATAATACAATTAAATCCTTTTTGGTAGATTTTTTTATCAATTATATTTTTCAATTGCCTTTTTAAACGATTTCTTACAACAGCTTTTCCTACTTTTTTTCCAATAGAAATACCAAAACGATATATATTTTCTGTTGTTCTTTCAACATATACTATAAAATCTTTGTATATATAAGGTTTTTGGTTATTTATTATTCTTTCAAAATCTCTGTTACTTTTAATAATATTAATTTTTTTCATTTTTCACCCCTTTATATTGAATAAAAAACCACTGTTTTTCAGTGGTGTTGTTAGCACGCTAATCTTTTTCGACCTTTACGGCGTCTGTTTGCTATTACTTTTGTTTTTATTCTTGCTAAAAATCCCATTTTTCTACTTCTTTTTCGATTGTTGGGTTGAAATGTTCTTTTCATTTTTACACCTCCTGAAAATACGCATTGCCTTTCTAATTATATATGTAAAATTTCTTTTTGTCAAACATTTTAAAAATTACAAATAAATCATATTTCAACAAAATTTTCCACAATATTTTTATATTTAAAATCAAATATTTACTGTTATTAATCTACTTATCCACATTTTTGTGGATAAATTAATTAACAATGTTAATAACACTGTATAATTTTTTAAAATTTTTGTGGAAAAGTATAATTTTCATTATTTTTATCTTTGTTTTATTGTGGAAAATTTTAATTTTTATTTATTTATATTGGCTTTTATATAAAAATATTGTAGAATATTAATAGTGATGAAATAAATGGGGTGTTTTTATGGATATTAATAACATTTGGAATTTATTTTTAAATAAAGTAAAAGAAAATTTATCGCCAATGTTATATGAAATTTGGTTCATGGAAACCAAATTAATTTCTTTAGAAAATAATAAAGCTACTGTTTTAGTTCCAATGCATGTTCATAAAAAACATTTAAAAGAAAATTATAATGATTTTATTGAAGAAAATTTTACGGAAATTACTGGTTCTAATTTTAAATTTGAATATGTTACTGAAGAAGAATTAAAAGAAAACGTAAAAATTGAAAAAACAGAAGATGGTGTTCCAAATTTATTTAACTTTGAATCAAATTTAAATCCAAAATACACCTTTGAAAACTTTATTGTTGGAGAAAGTAATAAATTTGCTAAAACAGCTGCTTTAGCAGTTGCTGAAAAGCCTGGTTATATGTATAATCCTTTATTTATATACGGAAACAGCGGATTAGGAAAAACACATTTGATGCACGCAATTGGTAACTATATATTAAAAAATAGTAATAAAAAAGTTTTATATGTTACCAGTGAGCAATTTGTTAATGATTTTATTGATTTATATAGAAAAAATAGAGAAGGAAATAATTTTGAAAGCGTTAAAAACTTTAAAAATAAATATCGTGAAATTGATGTCCTAATGATAGATGATATCCAATATTTAGAAATAGCTTCAAAAACCCAACAAGAATTTTTTAACACATTTAATGATTTACATACTAAAAATAAACAAATTATTATTTCTTCAGATCGTTCGCCTGATGATTTAAAACATTTAGAAGATCGTTTAAGAACGAGGTTTAATTGGGGGCTTACAGTTAATATTTTACCTCCAGATTTCAAATTAAGAATGGATATTATTGATAAAAAAATTGAAGGACATATTTTATCAAATACATTTCCAAAAGAAGTAAAAGAATATATTGCTAGTAACTGTACTAATGATATTAGAAAATTAGAAGGGGCAATCACAAGAATTTTTGCTTATGCAACAATGATGGGTGGTTCTGATATAACACTTGATCTAGCTATTGAAGCATTAAAAGATTACTTTGTAAAAAGTATTATTTCAAAAAATAAAATAGATCAAATTCAACAAATTGTAGCTAATCATTACAATATAACAGTAGATGATATGAAAAGCAAAAAAAGAGTTGTAAAAATTGCTGTTCCAAGACAAATTGCTATGTATATTTGTCGAACTTTTTTAGAAGAATCACTTGCTAAAATAGGTATGGAATTTGGTGGAAAAGATCATACAACAGTAATTCATTCAATAGAAAAGATAAAAAAAGAAATTTCAAAAAATAAAGATTTAGAACAAGAAATACAAAAAATAATAAATCAAATAAAGTAATATTGTGGAAAAAATAAAAGTTTTCTACATAAATTTAACATTAATAAAACGAAAAAATATAAGTAAAATAATTGGTTGTAAAGTTTTCAACAAATATCACAATTATATTAATAAAAATATATAAAGATAAAAATATAAAAAAGGAGGATTTTATGAAATTTTTAATTAAACAAGATATTTTATTAGAAAATTTAAATTATGTAATAAAAGGAGTATCTAGTAAAAATTTAATTCCTATATTAAATTGTATAAAATTTGAGTTAACGAATGAAGGTTTATCATTAATGAGTACAGACAATGATATAGCTATCAAAACTTTTATTTCAAATAATAAAATTGAAAAAATCGAAAAATTAGGTAGTGTTGTTGTTTCAGGTAAATATATTTATGAAATAATAAGAAAATTACCAAATGAGTTAATTAATATCGAAGAGGTAGTAGATTCAAAATTATATATTTATACTGAAAATTCTTCTTTTCATTTAAATTTTAATAAAATAGAAGAATTTCCAAATTTAGACTTAAAAGAAAGTAAAAATCCTATTATTTTAAATAAAACAATATTTAAAAATATTATTAATCAAACAATTTTTGCTACTTCAAATCAAGAATCAAGACCTGTTTTAACTGGAATAAATATAAAAATAAGTGATGATATTTTTGAATGTACAGCTACTGATTCATACCGTTTAGCTAAAAAGATAATTAAAATTAATACACCAGTAAAAGAACAAATAAATATAATAATACCTTCAAAGAATATAAATGAAATAAATAAAATGTTGTTTGCTGATGAAAATGATATTGAAATACATATTTTTAATAATAAAGTAATATTTAAATTTGATAATATCATTGTTTTATCTAGATTAATAAATGGAACGTATCCAGATACATCAAAATTAATTCCAACTGAATTTAAAATAAGAATGTGTGTTAATTTAGAAGAATTTTATAATTCAATCGATCGTGCTTCTCTTTTAACTAATGAATCTGAAAAAAATACTATAAAATTAGAAAGTAATAAGAATAAAATAACAATATTTTCAAATATACCAGAAATAGGAAAAGTTGAAGAAACCTTATCTATTGAAAAAGATGTAGCTGAAGATATTAAAATTGCTTTTTCATCTAAATATATGATTGAGGCATTAAGATCATTAGAATGTGAAACTATTGAAATATTACTTAATGGCGAAATTAATCCAATTATTATAAAAAATTTAAATGATGATAGTGTTATTCAATTAATATTACCTATAAGAACATATTAATCAAAAATAATTTATGTGTCTAAAAAACACTAAATTATTTTTTTTTACACATTTTATCATTATTCGACATTTTTTGATATTTTTTGACAAAAAAATATGGTATAAAAGAAGGAAATTTCATATTTTTCTAAAAAAATAACTATAAGGAGGTGTTAATATGCAAATTGAGAAATATGAAATTAATAGTTCTACATTAGCAATTATCCCGATAGAACCTAAAGTATCTAGAATTATTGAAGAAGAAAACGATTATATCATTAATAAATCTACTACTGAGGTTATCGATGATAGTTGCAAATTTTTTGGTAGTTCTTATGTAGGAAGATTTGAAGGAACAAAAAGCCTTATAGGTGTAAGTTACAAATCTCCTATAATTATTGAAGAAACAAAAGAAATTATCTTTTTTCCTACAAGTTCACCACGTTTTGATAATTGCTTTTGGATTTCTTTAAATCACATAGAGATTTACCAAAAAAAAGAGAATTGCAGTATTATTATATTTAAAAATGGTCAAACCTTAGAATTAGATATTTCTTATGGTTCACTTGACAATCAAATTTTAAGAGCAACTCGTTTAGAATCAATTCTAAGGAAAAGAAAATTATTATAAAAGGTAAATTTAAATTTACCTTTTTATTTTTTTGTTAAATTTTATTATTTTTAATACTTATTTTATTTATTTTAAAGCAATTTTATGATATAATTAATATGTATGTATAGGAGTACATGAATATATATATTTTTTTAATTAAGAGCATAAAAAACAGAAAAGAGGACAAATAATGATATTAAAAGAATTAAAAATAAAAAATTTTCGTAATTATAAAGATGTGTCAATTAACTTTAGTCCAAAGATAAATATTATATATGGAGATAATGCTCAAGGGAAAACAAATTTACTTGAAAGTATTTTTGTTTTAGGTATCACTAAATCACATCGTTCTTTTATTGATAATAATTTAATAAAAAAAGGTGAAAAGAAAGCTTATATTAAAGGAATAGTGGAAATAGATAGTATAAATACAAAATTAGAAATTATTATTGAAAATAAAAATAAACAATTAAAAATAGATGATAAAGAAATGAAAAAAATAAGTGATTATATTTCTAAAATGAATATTATTATTTTTTATCCTGAAGATTTAGGATTAATTAAAGGATCCCCTTTAATTAGAAGAAAGTTTGTTAATTTAGAATTATCACAATTAAATTCAAAATATTTTATAACTTTAAGTGAATATAATCATCTGTTAAGAATAAGAAATGAATGTTTAAAAAAAAGAAAAAAGAATATATATGTTGATGATGCATATTTTAACATTATAACTAATTATATGATTGATAAAGCGAATTTATTATATAATTTTCGTCAAAAATTTATTAACGAATTAAATGAAGTTTGTACAGATATTTATAAAAAATTAACCAACATAGATAATTTTTTTATTAAATATAAACCTTCTATTTATATAGAAAATAAAAATAAAAATATTAATTTTATAGAATTAATAAGAAAAAAATATTGTGATATTTTACAAAATGAAATAAAATTAGGTGCGACTTTAATTGGTCCGCATCGCGATGATATTGAATTTTATATAGGTGAACAAAATTTAAAAATTTATGGTTCACAAGGGCAACAGCGATTAGCTGTTTTAACTGTTAAATTAGCAGAAATAGAAATATTTAAAAAATATACAAAAACAGAACCAATTTTGCTTTTAGATGATGTTTTTAGTGAATTAGATGATAAAAAGAAAAATAAAGTGTTACAATATATAAATAATAATATACAAACAATTATAACAACAACTGATTTAAAAAATATTGATGAACAAATTTTAAATGAAGCATTAATTTTAAAAATTGAAGATGGTAATATATCGTACAAAAAAGAGGTGTAAAAATGGAAAAAGAAATTAAACATTATGATGATTCAGATATTCAAGTTTTGGAAGGATTAGAAGCTATTCGAAAAAGACCAGGAATGTATATAGGAACAACTGGAAGTAGAGGATTACATCATTTAGTTTGGGAAATAATTGATAATTCGATTGATGAAGCTTTAGCAGGTTATTGTGATGACATAGAAGTTATTATTAATCCAGATAATTCTATTACTGTTAAAGATGATGGACGGGGGATTCCAACCGGAATTAATGAAAAAACAGGATTATCTACTGTTGAAACAGTTTTTACAAAATTACATGCTGGTGGTAAATTTGGTGGTGGAGGATATAAAGTATCAGGTGGATTGCATGGTGTTGGAGCTAGCGTTGTTAATGCTTTAAGTAGTTGGTTAAAAGTAAAAATATATCAAAATGGTAATGTTTATTATATTCGTTTTGAAAATGGTGGACTACCTGTTAAAAAATTAGAAATAATTGATAAGTGTTCACTTGATAGAACAGGAACAACGGTAACTTTTAAACCAGATCCTAAAATATTTGAAGAAACTACTGTTTTTGATTATGAAATACTACGAAACAGAATAAGAGAATTAGCTTTTTTAAATAAAGGATTAAGAATCATATTATGTGATGATCGTGCTGAAAAGAAAAAAGAAGAGTTTCTGTATCATGGTGGAATTAGTGAATATGTAAAATTAATAAATAAAAACAAAACACCTATTCATGAAGATATTATACATATATCAGGAGAAGAAGATAATATTTTTCTTGAAGTTGCACTTCAATATAATTCAAGTTATGCTACATCGTTATATTCTTTTGTTAATAATATTAATACATATGAAGGTGGAACTCATGAAGAAGGTGTTAGAAGAGCATTAACAAGAATTATTAATAATTATGCAAGAAAAAATAATATTTTAAAAGAAAAAGATGAATCTTTAACAGGTGATGACGTAAAAGAAGGATTAACTATGATTATTTCTTGCAAACATCCTAATCCACAATTTGAAGGACAAACAAAAACAAAATTAGGAAATCAAGAAGTTAGAAAAATTGCAGATAGTATTTTTAGTGAAGGATTTGAAAGATTTTTATTAGAAAATCCTAATCAAGCAAGAATAATAATAGATAAATGTTTAACTGCAGCACGTGCTAGAATTGCAGCTAAAAAAGCTAGAGAATTAACAAGAAGAAAAGGTGCATTGGAATTAACTAATCAATGGGGTAAATTAACAGATTGTTCATCAAGAGATGCTTCTATATCAGAAATATTTATTGTCGAAGGTGATAGCGCTGCTGGTCCGGCAAAACAAGGAAGAGATTCTAAAACACAAGCAATTCTTCCAATAAAAGGAAAAATATTAAATGTTGAAAAAGCAAGATTAGATAAAATTTTAGGAAATGAAGAAATTCGTAGTATAATTACTGCAATCGGTACTGGTATTGGTGAAGAATTCGATATTTCTAAATTAAGGTACCATAAGATTATAACAATGACTGATGCTGATATAGATGGAGCTCATATAAGAACTTTATTATTAACTCTTTTTTATCGCTATTTTAGACCATTAATTGAAAAAGGACATATTTATGCTGCTCAACCACCATTATTTAAAATAACACATGGAAAAACAACAAAATATGTTTTAAATGAAAAAGAAAGAAACGAATATATTGCTAGTTTACCAGAAAATACGAAATACGAAATTGTTCGTATGAAAGGTTTAGGTGAAATGGATTCAATTGAATTAAGAGAAACTACAATGCATATTGATACAAGAACTTTAGTTAAAATAAATATAGAAGATGCCATGGTAGCAGATGAAACATTCCAAATTTTAATGGGTGAAGAGGTAGAACCACGTCGAAAATTTATAGAAGAGAATGCCTTGAAGGTTAAAAATCTAGATATATAGGGGGAAATTATGGAAAATATTAAAGATAAAATGATAGAAGTTGATATATCTAATGAAGTTAGAACGTCATTTTTAGATTATTCAATGAGTGTAATAGTTTCAAGAGCAATTCCTGATCTTCGAGACGGGTTAAAGCCAGTTCATAGACGTATATTATATACAATGTATGAAGAAGGAATGTTTCCCGATAAAAAACATCAAAAAAGTGCGAATGCAGTAGGGGCTGTAATGGGACATTATCATCCACATGGAGATACAGCAATTTATGATAGTATGGTAAGAATGGCCCAAGATTTTACATATAGACATATTTTAGTTGATGGTCATGGAAATTTTGGTTCAATTGATGGTGATAGTCCAGCGGCTTCACGTTATACTGAAGCAAGATTATCTAAAATTTCTATGGAACTTTTGCGTGATATAAATAAAGATACTGTAGATTTCGTTGATAATTATGATGGTCAAAGAAAAGAACCAGTCGTTTTACCATCTAGGTATCCTAATATTTTAGTTAATGGAAATATGGGTATAGCTGTTGGTATGGCGACTAATATTCCACCTCATAATTTAGGTGAAGTTATTGATGGATGTATTGCCTATATTGAAAATAAAGATATTACTGTTGATGAATTAATGGAATACATAAAAGGTCCAGATTTTCCTACAGCAGGTTATATTTTAGGAAATAGTGGTATAAGAAGAGCGTATGAAACTGGAAAAGGAACTATCATAGTTAGAGGAAAAGCAGAAATAGAAGAAGATAATGATAAAGTACGAATAATTATTACAGAAATACCATATCAAGTTAACAAATCGGATTTGATTACTAAAATTGCAGAATTAGTTAGAGATAAGCAAACAGAAGGAATTAGCAATCTAAATGACGAATCAGCTTTAGAAGGAATTAGAATTGTAATTGATGTTAAAAATGGTTATAATTCAAATGTTTTATTAAATAATTTATATAAACATACACCATTACAAATTTCTTATGGTATTAATTTTTTAATGTTAGTTGATGGTCGTCCGATGACTTTAGGACTTGTTGATATTATTGAGAAATATATTGATTATCAAAAATCAATTATTATAAGAAGAACAAAATTTGATTTAGATAAATCAGAAAAACGCGCACATATTATAGAAGGTTTGCAAATAGCGCTCGATAATATTGATGATGTAGTAAATACAATTAAAAATTCAAAGAATGATGAAGATGCATTACAACAATTAATTAGTAAATTTTTATTAACAGAACCACAAGCGCAAGCTATTCTTGAAATGAAATTAAGAAGATTAACAAGTTTAGAAAGAAGTAAAATAGAAGAAGAATTAATAGAATTAAAAAAATTAATTGAAGAATATAGATCAATTTTAGCATCTGAAGAAAAAGTTTTAAAAATAATAAAAGAAGAATTATTAGAAATAAAAGGAAAGTATAATGATGAACGTCGAACAAGAATAGATATGACTTCTATGGAAAATATTGAAGATGAATCGTTGATACCTATTGAAGATATAGTTGTAACTTTAACCAATAAAGGCTATATAAAAAGAATAGAAGCTGAAACTTATAAAACTCAAAATCGTGGTGGTGTTGGAATAAAAGGAATGACAACAAATGAAGACGATTTTGTTGAAAATATAATATCATTAAAAACGCATGATTATTTAATGTTCTTTACAAATAAAGGTAAGGTTTATAGGATTAAAGGTTATGAGGTTCCAGCCTATAATCGTCAAGCAAAAGGTTTACCTATAATTAATTTATTACCTCTTGAAAGTGATGAAGAAATTAAAGCAATGCTAAAAGTAAGTAATAATGAAGAATACAAATATATTGTATTTGGAACACAAAATGGATTGATTAAGCGTACTTTATTATTAGAATTTGAAAATATTAGAAAAACAGGAAAAATTGCAATTACATTAAAAGAGGATGATCAATTAATATCTGTTAAAAAGACTAACGGTGATAGTGAGATATTAATGGGAACATCAGATGGTAGAATGGTTAGATTTGATGAAAAAGAAGTTAGAGTTATGGGAAGAACAGCAGCCGGTGTTAAAGGAATTGAAGTTAGTAATAGTAAATGTGTAGGTTGCGAAACGGGGACATCAGATCAAGAAATTTTAGTTGTTACTGAAAATGGTTATGGGAAAAGAACTAAAATAAATGAATATAGAATGACACATCGTGGTAGTAAAGGTGTAAAAACATTAAATATAACAGAAAAAAATGGAAAAATTGTTGCATTCAAAACTGTTTATGGTGATGAAGAGTTAATGATAACAACTAATCATGGCATAATTATTAGAATTTTTTTAGAGCAAGTATCACAAACAGGTAGAATAGCACAGGGAGTAAGATTAATTAATCTTCGTGATCAACAAAGAGTTAGTACAATAGCTTTAATTAAAAAAGAAGATGAAGCTAGTTCTAAATAAAAAATCATGTTTCACGTGAAACATGATTTTTTAAACAATGATTTAGTTTCACGTGGAACATTAATAGATAGAAAAATTCATATTTAATGTAAAATATCTAATAAATAACTCTTTATGTTCCACGTGAAACATATAAGCAAGTAAAAATCCTTATGTTTCACGTGAAACATATAAGCAAGTAAAAATCCTTATGTTCCACGTGAAACATTAATTAATAAAAATATATGTTTCACGTGAAACAATAATAAAAATATATAACAAAAGTTGATTTATTAATAATAATAGTATATATTTATATAGACACGACATATATATTCGAACCAGGTCAGGATTGGAAAATAGCAGCCTTAAGAATCCCTATATGTGCGTGTCACTTTTTTATGGGTGGTGAAAATGAAGGAAAAATATATGTTAGAAGCTTTAAAAGAAGCAAAAAAATCTTTTTTAAATGGCGATGTTCCTGTTGGTGCTGTAATTGTAAAAGATAATAAAATTATTTCCCGGGCACATAATCAAAAAGAAATAAAAAAAATAGCAACCAGACATGCAGAAATAATAGCAATTGAAAAAGCTTGTAAAAAATTAAATTCATGGTATTTAGATGGATGTGAATTATATATAACTTTAGAACCTTGTTTAATGTGTGCTGGTGCTATAATACAATCAAGGATTTCCCGGGTAATATATGCAACAACAAACGAAAAATTTGGTTTTGCTGGTAGCATAGAAAATGTTTTAAACAATAAAAAAAATAATCATAAGGTAAAAATTGTACGAGGTGTTTTAGAAGAAGAATCTCAAAAAATATTAAAAGAATTTTTTAAAACAAAAAGAATAAAGTAAATTTTTTTTCTTTTTTTATAGTATTAAAAATGTTATAATAATAAAATAGCGAGGTGGAAAAATGTATCAAGCATTATATAGAAAGTATAGGCCTCAAACTTTTGATGAGGTTGTAGGACAAGATGTTATAGTTAAAATTTTAAAAAATGCAGTTTTAAATAACAAACTAAGTCACGCATACTTATTTTCTGGTCCTCGCGGAACTGGAAAAACTAGTGTTGCTAAAATCTTGGCTAAAACTATAAATTGCTATAATTTACAAGGTGATAAACCATGCAATGAGTGTGTAAGTTGTACACAAATCAATAATAGACAAACAAATGATATTATTGAAATAGATGCTGCATCAAACAATGGTATAGATGAGATAAGAGAATTAAAAAGTAAGGTTAATTTAGTTCCATCTAATAGTAAATACAAAGTATATATAATTGACGAAGTTCATATGTTAACAGTTGGTGCTTTTAATGCTTTATTAAAAACATTGGAAGAGCCACCTGCACATATTATTTTCATACTCGCAACAACTGAACCACATAAAATTCCTTTAACAATTTTATCTAGGTGTCAAAGATTTGATTTTAAGAAAATTAGTGAAAGAAAAATATTAGAAAAACTTCAAGAAATAGTTAATAAAGAAAAAATTGAAATTGAACTAGAAGCATTATCAGAAATTTCAAGATTGGCTGATGGTGGATTAAGAGATGCTATTAGCATTTTAGATCAAGTTCTAGCATATTCCAACGATAAAATAACTTTAAACGATGTTCATGAGGTAAATGGTACTTTGCCACAGAGTGAATTATTTGAATTAATTGAAGCTATAATTGATAAAAATGTTGAAAAAACATTAAAAATGATAGATAAATATAATGACAAAGGTAAGAATTTAGTAAAATTAACAGAAGAAATGATTAATTTTGCTAGAAATGTTCTAATAAAAAAAAATGTTAGTAAAAAATATAATGATGATACATTTAATGATGAAATATTAAATACAATCAGCAAAAAAACAACAAATGAATATCTTTTTGATTTTATTAATAATTTGAATCAAGCATTAAATGATATGAAAAGTTATAATAGTCCTAAAATTGTTTTAGAATTATTAGTGATAAAATTAATAAATAATAATCATATTAATGAAAATAATGTAAAAAAAGAGATGGAAAATAATAAAAGAGTAGAAAAAGATAATCAAATACTACCTCAAGAGAATAGTGTAAAAAAAGATAAAGAACAAGAAAAGAAAAACGTAAAAGAAAAGCAAACAAATAATAATGTTGACAACAAAAAAATTGAAAAAAAAGAAGAAATTAAAGAACTTGAAATGGTTAAGAAAATCAGAATAAATAATACTTTAACAGCTGTTAGTAAAAAGAAATTATCAGAATTAAAACAAAAAATTAGTGAAATACAAACTTTAATTTTAAATCCAAAATATAGTGCAATAGTGTCAATGATTCTTGATGGTGAACCTAAAGCAGCAGGGTTAGATTACTTAGTTTTTGTATATGAGACACCAAGATTATCAGAAATTTTCAACAAAAATATTTTAAAAGTTGAAAAACTTTTGTCAAATTTTTGTAAAATTAATTGTCGAGTAATTGCTACTGACAAAAATGATTGGGAAATAATTAAAAAAGAATATAAAAGTAACACAAAAAAATATGAATATATTGAGGAGAATTTTAATTTAAAAGAAATATTAAATGATAATAAAAATAAAGAGAATAATGATATTGAACAATTATTTGGACAAATAGTTCAATATAAATAAAGGAGGAAAAAAATGAATATACAATCAATGTTAAAGCAAGCTCAAAAATTACAAAAAGAAATGATGGATGCAAAAGAAGAAATTGATAAATCTATTTTTGAAGGCAAATCATCATTAGTAAGTGTTGAAATGAATGGAAAAAAAGAGTTACTTAAGGTAAAAATCGATGCAGAAAAAATAGAAAATGATGAAATTGAAATGCTAGAGGATATGATTTTGATTGCTGTTAATGATGCCATAAAGAAAATAGATAAAGCAACAGAAGAAAAAATTGGTAAATATACTAGAGGATTGCCAGGTTTGTTTTAATTATGAATTATCCAAATACTATTAGAAATTTAATTAATTGCTTTAAAAAATTACCTGGTATTGGCGAAAAAACAGCAGAAAGACTCGCTCTAGCAACCATGAAATTAGATGATGAGATAATTGAATTATTTTATGATAGTTTAAAAGATATTAAAATAAAAATAAAGAGATGTTCTATATGTAATAATTTTACAGAAGATAACTTGTGTGATATATGTAAAGATGAAAAACGTGATCGTAGTACAATATGTATAGTTGAAGAGCCAAAAAATATTATTTTATTCGAAAAAATAGGAAAATATAATGGATTATATCATGTTTTAAATGGTTTAATATCACCATTAGAAGGCATTAATCCGGAAGATATAAATATTGATTCTTTATTTAAAAGAATTGATGAAGTAAATATTAAGGAAATTATAATTGCTGTTAAACCAAGTGTAGAAGGAGAAACAACAGCTTTATATATATCTAAAATGCTTGAAGGAACCAATGTAGTAGTATCAAAAATTGCTCATGGTATTCCAATTGGTGCCGATATTGATTATATTGATACTATTACCTTGGAAATGGCTTTAGAAGATCGGAAAAAGATTTCATAAACCTCAATCGATAACATAAGATTTATTGAGGTGGACAAAATGTTAAAAAAAATATTTTATTTTATTAAGAAAATGATTTTTAGTGCTTTTTTATTATATGGGTATAATTTGATTGCATCACCGTTAGGCTTAATAATACCAATTAATATTGTAACGGTATTATTATTAACAATTCTTGGAATACCTGCACTTTTTTCTTTAATTGTGATTCTTTTACTAGTTTTTTAAAAAGAGGTGGCCTATGTTAGAAGAATTTATTACTGAACAACCTTTAGCATATCGTTTAATTCGAAATTCTATCATTAAAAAGAAAATTTCGCATGCATATTTATTTGAGGCAAATGGGTATTCTAGATCATTAGATATAGCTATTGCTTTTGCCAAGTATTTGTTATGTTTTAATCATTATGAAAATAAAAATAATTGTGGAAATTGTAGTATTTGTGAAAAAATTGACAATAATTCTTTTTCTGAGCTTATGATAATAGAACCAGACGGGATGTGGATTAAAAAAGAACAAATTGATAAATTACAAGAAGAGTTTAGTAAAAAGGCTATAGAAGCTTCTAAAAGAATATATATAATTAATAAAGCCGAAAAAATGAACTCTAAAGCAGCTAATTCTATATTAAAGTTTTTGGAAGAACCCGAAGAAAATATTATTGCAATTCTTACAACTGATAATATTCATCAATTATTAGATACAATTGTCTCTAGATGTCAAATAATTTCGCTTAACAAAAACAAAGAAATTAATAGAAATGTTACAACTTTAGAAAGAATTGCAAACACTATATTTAATAGAAAAACTTTAATAGAGGCATTTGTCAATGATAACAATAGTGAATTTAAAATAAAAAAAATTATTGAATTTATAAAATTTTTAGAAAATAATAAAATTGACACCTTGCTACATATTAATAAATTATGGCATGATTTTTTTAATTCTAAAGAGGATATAATGAATGCTTTTGATATTATTATTTTATTTTATAAAGATTTAATGAATTTAAAATTAAACAAGAAAATAGAGATATTTGTAGATTATCAGGATGATTTGGAAAAAATACTTAAATTAAATACAATTAATAGTATTTGTGATAAAATAAAATTAGTGCTTAAATTAAAAGATAATATAAATGTAAATGTTAATAATAATTTACTAATGGACAAGCTTGTTATAATGTTAGGGGAGATATAAATGGTTGAGGTAATTGGTGTAAAACTAAAAGAAAAGGGACAAGTATATTACTTTTTACCAAATAATTATGTTATTAAGAAAAATGTAACAGTTATTGTAGAAACAGAACGTGGTTTACAATTTGGTAAGGTTGCAACAGATGTTATAGAAATTGACGAATCAAAAATTAAAACACCGTTAAAGAAAATAATTCGTATAGCATCCAAACAAGATTATCGTCAACATAAAAATAATTTAAGGGATGCTAGAGAAGCAATTATAAAATGTCGTGAATTAGTTAAAAAATTTGAACTTGATATGCAAGTTATTGATGCTAGTTTTACTTTTGATCGTAATCAACTTATGTTTTATTTTGTATCTGATCAACGTGTTGATTTTAGAGAATTAGCTAAAGCTTTAGCATCTATTTACAAAACAAGAATTGAACTTAGACAAGTTGGTGTAAGAGATCGTGCTAAAGAAACTGGTGGTATTGGTTTATGCGGAAGATGTTTATGTTGTTCGCAATTTTTGTGTGATTTTGATTCTGTTTCTATAAATATGGCGAAAAACCAAAATTTATCATTAAATCCGACGAAGATAAATGGTTTATGCGGAAGATTATTGTGTTGTTTGAAATATGAAGATGAATGTTACTCAGAATATCGCAAAGGGTTACCTGATATTGGTGATAAAGTTGAGACTAGTGAGAGAATTGGTAAAGTTGTAAGCCTTGATATTATTGAAGGAAAATATAAAGTAGAAGTTCCTGATGTAGGAATAATAGATATGGCAAGGGATAACAATGGAAGTGATTAATTATTTACTTGGATATAAAGATTTAAAAATTATTCAAGATCCTGATATGTTTTGTTTTTCTTTAGATTCTGTGTTACTACCGCAATTTGTTACTTTAAATTTAAATGAAAAGAAAATATTAGATATAGGATGTGGTAATGCACCTATGCCACTTATTCTTTCAACTAGAACATCTGCCAAGATAGTAGGTGTTGAAATTCAAAAAGAAATTTATGAACTTGCCCAAAAAACCATACAAATCAATAATAAAGAAGATCAAATTTCCATAATTCATGGAGATATAAAAGAACTATATAAAACATGGGAAAGTGATTGTTTTGATGTTATTGTATGTAACCCACCTTTTTTTAAAGTAAATAAAGAATCAAGGTTAAATGTAAGTGATCAACGCAAATTGGCGCGTCATGAAATAACTTTGAACCTTGAAGATATTATGAAAATTAGTCGAAAATTATTAAAAAATAATGGTGTTTTAGGAATTGTTCATCGTCCTGAACGCTTAATTGATATTCTTTTGTTGATGCGCAAAAATAATATAGAACCTAAAAAAATACAATTTATTTATCCCAAAATTGGTAGTGATGCCAATATTTTATTAATTGAAGGAAGAAAAAATGGCAAGCTAGGTTTAAAAATATTAAAACCACTTATTACTCATAATAGTGATGGTGGTTATACTGACGAAATTAAAAAGTATTTTGAGTAGGTGATATTATGATTCAAAAAAGTTATGACCAAACACCAACATT
>JAAYOI010000018.1 GCA_012520435.1 Mollicutes bacterium | reverse complement strand
GCAGGAATTGCTTGATTAATTATGCCTAATGTTCTTTGGGTATTATTTAAAAGCGACCCCCAGTTTATTCCGTTTTTAAATAATCCACTAAGTCCACTGAATAAACTTGGTCTTGCAAAGTTCATAGGCATACTCATATATGGATAAGAATACATAAATGGGTTGTTATAATTCATTTTAATACTACTTTCTATGAATATTATATGAATTTGTAAAAAATGTTTTACAAAATTTATTTTTATGTTATAAATTTTATAGCATATAGAATAAAGAGGAGATTGTTGGTGTTAGGATTTGTGAATAAGCCAATTGTGTTTTTACCTTTTATTTTTGTATATCGAGTTGTATTAATGATATTAAAAATACCAATATTATTTATTAAATACGTACACTCGGCTTTTTTCTTATAAATTATTTTGGTATTTCATTTATCATCAATCTCCTAATATCATTTATATCATATGTATTTAAAGGTTTCCTTTTTATATCTTATTTAACTCATATTGTTATTAATAAATTGTTAATCAATTCTCTTTTTTTAGTTCTAAAATATGCTACAAAAGGTGTTCTTTTCACATTCTATTTAATATTTAAAGTAATCCTTAAAGTTTTATTCTATGATACAATTGGACTTGCATGGGTTTCATACTTTGTATATCGTTTTATTAAGTTAGTTATATACGGTATTGCGTTCCCATTTGTTCTAATTTATGATCTTATTGCACTCGTTGTAAATTACTTTAGAATATTAAATCAAAAAGTAAAAGATGATGCACGAAGAAAAAGAGAAATAAAATTACGTGAAAAGAAACAACGCGATGAAAAACGCAAACTTCAAGAAGAAGCAGAAAAGAAACGAAAACAAGAAGTTATAGATGCTAAAAGGAAGAAAAAAGAAGCAAATGAATATATTAATAAAGATGTTAAGATAAAGAAAAAGAGTTTAAAAGACTATCTTGAAGATTTTATTAAGAAAATCAATGATATACCTAGAATCTTAAAAGAAAAGTATAAAAACATATCATTTGTTAAACATGTCAAAAATAAAAATGATATGAAGTATCAAGCATTATTAATTAATTTTGAAGGCGAAGATGCTGTAAAAAGTGATGTTAAAGTTTTATACGAATACGTTGGAAAAAACCCTGAAGGTAAGATTGTTAAGGGATATTTTGAAGCATTTTCGAAAGTTGAAGTTCATTCCTTTTTGTTAAGTGAAGGATATGAAGTATATAGTATTCGTACTAATAAATGGATTACTTTCTTTCATGGGCGTTCAGCTATCAGTAACACTAAGATAAAACATAAAGATTTAATTTTCTTCTTAACACAATTATCAACATATATTGAATCTGGTATTACATTAGTTGAATCTTTGAAAATTTTATCTAGACAATACAAGAGTAAAGCTTATAAACGCATTTTCCGAACAATTATCTATGATTTAACAATGGGAAACAGTTTTAATGATGCTTTAGCAAAACAAGGTAATGCATTCCCACGTTTGTTAATTAACATGGTTAAGGGTGCAGAAATGACTGGTGAATTACCAGAAGCATTAGATGATATGGCTGAGTATTATACACAAATGGAAGCTACTAAAAAACAAATGATTACTGCGCTTATGTATCCAACTATTATCTTTGTTATTTCTATAGCGGTTATTACCTTTATTTTGGTATTTGTTATTCCAAAATTCGTCGAAATTTATTCAGCAATGGGTAGTGAACAAATTCCAGCATTCACACTTTTCGTTATTGCTGTAAGTAATTTCTTAGAGAAAAACCTGTTGTGGATTTTTATTGCTGTAATAATTTTCATCCTAATTATTAGATATCTTTACACAAATGTTAAAATTTTCCGAACTTTTATGCAATGGACTTTAATGCATATGCCAGTAATAGGTAATGTTATTATATATTATGAGGTAACAATGTTTACTAAAACTTTTGCTTCATTGTTATCTCATAATGTATTTATTACTGATAGTATGGAAATTTTGAATAAAATTACTAATAATGAAATATATAAAATGTTAATATTGGATACTATTACTAACTTAGCTCGTGGTGAAAAAATATCAACAGCATTCAAAGATCATTAGGCTTTCCCAATACCAGCATATGAAATGTTAGTAACTGGTGAAAAAACAGGTCAATTACCAGAAATGATGAAAAAAGTTTCAGATTATTATCAAGAACAACATAAAAACGCTGTTACTAGAATTAAAACATTTGTTGAACCAATTTTAATAATCTTTTTAACTATAGTAGTTGGAATTATTATTCTTTCTGTAATATTGCCTATGTTTAACTTATATAATTCAATCCAAACTGCATAGAAGGAGTAAATAATATGGAATTTTATTATACATTAATGTTTTTTATCTTAGGTATAACTTTAGGATCTTTCTATAATGTTGTGGGTTATCGTTTACCAAAGGGGGAATCACTCGTGTATCCCCCTTCACATTGTCCTAAATGTAATAGAAGACTAACACCTATAGAATTAATACCAGTTTTATCTTTTATTATCCAAAAGGGTAAGTGTAAAGGTTGTAGCAGTAAAATATCGTTATTTTATCCATTTTTTGAATTTATGACAGGTTTTTTATTCGCTCTAGTATACCTCATATTTGGATTTAGTTTAGATTTAGTTATTGTTCTTATTTTTATATCAATGTCATTAATTATAATTATTAGTGATTATAAATATTTTATAATATCAGATGAAGTATTAGTTGTATCAGTTATTCTATTTGTAATTACTTTGTATTTTAAAATAGGTAAAGTACAATTATTATATTCATTGATTGATGGTGTCATAGCTTTTACTGTAATGTTTTTAAATAAGAAATTAGGTGATTTCTTATTTAAGAAAGAATCAATGGGTGGAGGAGATATTAAGTTATTATTTGTTTTTGGATTAGTTCTAGGATGGGAGATGGCGATTCTTTCAATCTTTATTGCTTCTTTCTTAGGATTACCAGTATCATTTATATTATCAAAGAAAAACGATGAAAATATTATTCCTTTTGGTCCTTTCTTAGTAATAGCTGCACTAATTATTATCTTTTTAAAGATAGATATTAATACAATAATTAATCTATATAATTTATTTATAATTCGTTAACTAAAAGATGTCAATTTATAGATTGATATCTTTTTTATTTATTAAATATATTGACAATTATTGACAAACATCTAAAATAAATATATACTTTTAGTGAAGAGTAGATATAGACTATTAATGATAATAGAGATAATTTTATATCAAATAGACAATCTATAGCATCATTATAATGGATTATTTATTTTATATTGGAGGTTAATTATGAAACAAAGTAAGGGTTTTAGCTTAATTGAGTTATTAGCAGTAATAGTAATTCTAGCAATCGTAGCAGTAATAACAACACCATTAGTATTAAATACTATAAATGATGTGAAAAAAAGAAGTTTTACTTCTACAGCATACGGAATTATAAAAGCAGCCGAAATGGAATACACTAATCAAATGATAAAAGGTAATAATAATGAGACTATATTTACATATGAAAACGGAAAAGAAGAAGCAAATAGAACAGAAACATCATTAAAGTATAAAGGAGAAAGACCAAAGAATGGTACAGTTATAATAAATAGTGAAGGTAAAATAGCAATTGCCATCCATAATGGTACTTTTTGTAGTGAAAAATCATTTGAAGAATCAGTAGTTATAACAAGTAATAAAACAAAAGAAGAATGTGTTATTAATTATGATTTAAGCAAAAATTTATTTACTAAAACCTTTGGAGGAAGTGATTATGAAGATTTTTATGGCTTTACAACAACTAGTGATGGATATGTCGCAGTAGGATTTAGTTATTCAAACGATTATGATTTAGAAGGATTAAATAAAGGTGAATCTGATGCTATAATCGTCAAATATGATTTAAATGGCAATGTGATATGGAAGAAAACCTTTGGAGGAAGTAATTTTGATTTGTTTGCAGGTGTTATGT
>JAAYOI010000087.1 GCA_012520435.1 Mollicutes bacterium | reverse complement strand
TATATTATGATAGAGGGGGGTGCCTCTATGGCTAGATGTGTGGTAAGGTTTTTATTACCTATTTTCTTATTCTATCTTGGCTTTATATTACTAGGGTCATTGGTTGGATTAACAATTGGATTATTTTTTGGAGCAATAACATTAGGTGTTATTCTTGGTTTCTTTATCGGTTTAACAGTTGCAATTATTGTTCATGCTATTGTAATAATTATTATCAATAAAGTATGTTTCCGAAATGATCCGCATGACTGTTAGTAATAAATACCAAAAACAGTAAAGGTAACTTTACTGTTTTTTTATAAGCCAAATTTGACAAAACCATAATTATTTGATAATATACATCAACAAATGGGAGCAATTCCATTAATAAGGGGTGAATTAAAGTGGCAAATTCCATTATGCCTTTTCTTATAAATGGTAAACAATGGATTTTAGACATGAAAATTTTAATCATAATTATAAAGATGGGGATTATAAACATTATTAATACCATTTATTCTGCTATTGAAATCACAAGATAATTATTAATTGTATAATGTATTTTAATTAAAAAATAATTAGCCAATAGTTTAAAATAATACTATTGGTTTTTTATTATTATGGCATCAATTTTATAACTCAACTCATCGTTTGTTGCTTTTTTTCAAAATATTTTTTATAATTGATTTGAAAGTAGGTGTCAGATGTGGATTATTGTAAGATTGGTGCTTTTATAGCTAATTTAAGAAAAGAAAAGAATTTAACGCAAAAGGATTTAGCGGATATTCTTCATGTAACTGATCGAGCTATATCAAAATGGGAAAGGGGAAAAGGTTGTCCTGATATATCATTGTTAGATGATTTATCAAAAACTCTTGATGTATCTATTTTAGAAATTTTAAAAGGTGAAAGAATTGATAAAAAAGAACAAATTGAAAATAATGAATTAATTTATTCAATGAGTTATGCCGAGATGACTTTTAAAGAAAAGGTCAATAATGTTGTTAATATCGTATCAATTACTATTGCTATTTTTATTTCCTTGTTATTATTATTTTATAATATTAGGATATGTCTTTTCCAAAAACAACCTTATTATTACAATCTTTTTTTTGCCGGTGATGAAAATTTATTTACCAATGTTGAACATAGTATCAACTTAATAAGAAGTAACCAAGGAAAATATAGTGATGATGAATATAAAACTATTCTTTCTTATATTGATAATGTAAAAAATATTGATAATGATAAAAGATTATTTAATAAAAATTATTACACTTTTGAAGATGTGAAATATGTGACTTCAAGTGATTATCAAATGGAATTTAATAATCTTAATATCACAATTATTGATTCAATATATAACATTTTAGAAAAGTACAATGATGATATAAATTATACAGGGTTATATTATGATTTTAGTAGCAGTACAAGATCACTTGAAATTTTTATTAATAATTTTTATAAATATAATTATGTTTACGAAGATGATATATATCAAAATAATAAAGCTAATTATATAAGAGAATTAATATATCATAAATACAATCATTATTATCGAATTTTAACTTATATCGTAGATGGTGGTGATTTAAGTGAATAAAAAAAATTATCTAAAGTTTGCTTTTGTTTTTATAACTGTTTTATTATCATTATTTACTTTTTTATCAACAAGATATGAATATGCAACAGTAGGGAGTATGATAGTTCCTATTTCACTTGTTTTCTCTATACCAATTTTTATGAATTATAAATATAGTGATATAAAAAAGACCAAATTTAAAATTCCATATTTAGTGATTATGACAATTTTATATATTATAGATATGGTATTTGTCTCAATAGTAATATTTGAATTTTTTTATTCATCAGCCTACATGATTGGTGCTAGTGGAATTAAAGTTACAATTTCAAAAGATGTATTTCAAACTCTTAAAGAATTTAACGTTATATTTTCTCCTTTATTATTCATGGTAACTTCTTGGTTAATGTTATTCGTAAATTTTAGTGAAATAGATAAAAAAGAAAGTAGAACCAATTATTTTTTAACCATTTTATCATGTGTCGTTATAATATTAATACATATTAATTTTTACATGAACCCTTATTTGAGACCAGAAATTAATCTAATAAGAGTCGATGAGAGAGCCCCATACATAACGCAAAACTATATATATTTTACAATAATGTATGGCGTAATCATTATGAAAAAATTTCTAAATAAGGGTAGGATTACAATACAAGCGTGACATTTATACCCATTTGCCATCAAAACATTATACAGTTCCTACGAAATCACTAAATAGTTTCAAATTAATTATTTATATTATTAGAGAAAGTAATAAAGTTTATTAAAAAAGTGGAAAAACAAAATGATTTATTAATAAAAATCATTTTGTTTTTTCGTTGTAAAATTAAAGTTTTAAGATATAAAAAAGATAGTTTTAAGATAACACAATACTCTTCAATAATGATAACATAGACATAGTAATATAGTACAAGGAGGTACAACATGTTGGTACTACCTGTTGACAGAAGGAGAACAAAAAAGTTAGTTGAAGATAATTTAAAACTATTCAATCGCTATTTATTATCAATAGTAGATAATAATTAGTTAATAATAGATGAAAACACTTATGAAATTAAACTTGACGTTGATGAAAAAAATATTTCTGAAAAAGAAAAAGAAAAAGAAAAGTTACAATTTATAAAGTATGTGATTAATCGTTATAATCGGTT
>JAAYOI010000017.1 GCA_012520435.1 Mollicutes bacterium | reverse complement strand
CTTTAGCTAATCCTAATAAAATCTTAGCTTTATTCTTTTTAAAATATAATTTTAATGGTATTAAAGTAAGTCCCCCTTGTTCTAACTTACCACTAAGTTTATTAATTTCTTTTTTATGCATCAATAATTTTCTTGTTCTAGTTTCATCATGATTAAAAATATTACCTTTTTCATAATGACTTATATGCATATTAAGTAAAAAAAGTTCATTATTTCTAATAATGGCATAACTATCTTTTAAATTAGTTCTTCCTTCTCTGATTGATTTTATTTCCGTACCTTTTAAAACAATTCCTACTTCAAAGGTTTCTAATATATCATAATCAAAACTAGCTTTACGATTAATTATTTCCATCGATATCACCTACTTAAATATTCCAACACTAATTGTTTTATCATAATTATTAATTATGGCAATATATTCTTCTTTTATTTTTTCATAATTTTTTAATAAATTATTATTTAATTTACTAAAAGGAATAACTTTAAAATTCTTAAAATTATCATAATAAGTATAAATTAAATCACCTTTAACATCTTCTATTTTAATTGTAATTTGATCATTGTCAACTTTTTTTACAATATTTAATGATACCATCATACCAATTAATCTAGGTAATCCTATTTGGGCTGATATAAAATTACCTAATGAATAAATAACTAAAGTATCACCAATAAATTCAATTGGTTGAATAACATGAGGATGATGGCCAATAATAATATCTACACCTAAAGAAGCTAAATAATTGGCAATCCTTTTTTGTTCTTCAGTTGGAGTATGCGTATATTCTATTCCCCAATGCATAGATACCATAACAACATCTACTTTATCTCTAACTTTTTCAATATCTTCTTTTACAATTTCATCACTATAAACATTAACTAAATATTCTTTACCATTAGGTGTTTTAAGCCCATTAGTAGAAGTAGTATAAGCAAGCAATGTATAACGAATATTATTTTTTTCATAAACTCTTATTTTATCCCTTTCTTCTTGTGATGGATAACTACCAGCTATTACTACCTTTTTCTTTTGCCAATAATCCCAAGAATTAAGAATTGCCTTTTCTCCACGATCAAGAGTATGGTTGTTTGCTAAACTAACTATGTTAAAACCTGCATCAACCAAAGCATCACCAATTTCTTCTGGTGAATTAAAACGAGGATATGTAGATAATCCTAATTCTTTACCACCAATAATTGTTTCTTGATTGTAAAAAGCAAGATCATATTCTTGAACAAAAGGCTTAATTTCTTCAAACATAGGTTTAAATTCATATTTATTATTACCTAAATGCGCATCTGAATAAACACCATTATGAATTAAAGCATCACCAGCCATAATCATTGATAATTTATATTCTTTAAAAACATTAAATTTGTAAACTTGAGTATCTTCATTCTTATTGGAACAACTAACTAATAAACTAAATACCAGTAATAATATAATAGGTAATATTTTTTTCATATTTTCCTTTCTTTTTCTATTTTTTTATTTTAATAAAAATTCTACTAAAATATACACCAATTTTTTTATATTATTACTACTTAGATAGTTTTTATTTTGTCTCTTCTTTTGGAGGGGCAATTATAAAATCAATAGTACCTGCTTCTTTAGAAGCACTTTTAACAATAACATTAATAGTATCTCCCAAGCGATATTCTTTTTTACTATTTTTACCTATTAATGAAAATCTTTCTTCATTAAATGTATATTCATCATCTTCCAAATCATCAATACGTACTAATCCTTCAATTAAATTAGGTAATTGAATAAACATACCAAAACTCATAACACTGCTAACCATTCCCGTAAATTCTTCACCAATATGTTTCATCATATATTCTGCTTTCTTCATATCTTCAACTTCACGTTCACATTCAATTGCATCTCTTTCTTTTTGCGATGCATGGGCAGTTAATGGTTGCAGTTTACGATCCCAATAATCAATTGTTTCATTATCAATTTTCCCTTCAAATAAATAGGTTCTAAGTAAACGATGAACAGTAGTATCAGGATATCTTCTAATAGGTGATGTAAAATGGGTATAACATCTACTAGCTATTCCAAAATGTCCAATGTTGTTATTATCATATATAGCTTTTTGCATACTTCTTAATAACATACTAGATAAAATCGTAAATTCTTTTTTATCACGAAGTTGATTTAATATTTGTTGCATACTCTTAGGATTTATATTTTTTATTTTACCTTTTATTTTATAACCTAATATGTTAATAAAATTAATAAAACTATTAATTTTTTCTTCATCTGGTTTATCATGAACACGATAAACAAAAGGTAAATCCATATGATAAAGTGCATTTGCAACCGTTTCATTAGCAGCAATCATAAAATCTTCAATTAATTTTTCACCTATACCACGTTCACGTAATTTAACATCTATAACCTCACCTTTATCATCAACTATTATCTTCGATTCTTCGAGTTCAAAATCAATAAATCCTCTTCTTTCTTTATTTTTTCTTAATATTTGGGCAAGTTCATTCATTGTTTTTAATGTTTCTACATAATTTTCATAACCTTCAGGTATTTCACCACGTTCTAAAATCGCATTAACGCATTTATATGTCATTTGTTTTTTTGACCTTATAACACTTTCAAAAATATCATAATTTATAATATTTCCTTCTTTATCTATTTCCATTACACAAGAAACAGTTAAACGATCAACATTAGGATTTAAAGAACATATTCCATTAGATAATTTGTGTGGTAACATTGGTATAACTCTATCAACTAAATAAACACTAGTTCCTCTTTCATAAGCTTCTTTATCTATTTCTCTATTTTCTTTAACATAATAACTAACATCAGCAATATGAACACCTAATTCATAATTACCATTATCTAATCTTTTAATCGAAATAGCATCATCAATATCTTTAGTATCATCACCATCAATCGTAAATATTTCTTCATTTCGTAAATCTCGTCTAAACACCATTTCTTCTTCGCTTACTTCTAATGGAATATTTTCCACTTCTTGCATAACTACATCTGAAAAAACATCATTAATGCCATATTTATAAACAATTGATAAAATATCAACACCTGGATCATTTTTATGCCCAATTATTTTTACAATTTCCCCTTTATAAACATTATCCTTTATTTGTTTAATAAGTTTCACTAAAACTTTATGACCATTCATAGCTCCTATAGTTTTATTTTGATCTATTTGAATAAGCAAATTAGCTTTCTCATCATCTAAATCAACATAACCCTTACTATTTTTATAATAAAATTCACCAACTAAATACTTTAATTCTCGATTTACGACTTTAATTATTTGCCCTTCTAAATTAAACCTTTGTTTTGATATTATTTCAACAATAACTATATCACCATGAATTGCTCCATGAATATTAGAAGGGGCAATAAAGATATCTTCATCACCATCAACATCAACAAAACCAAAACCTTTTTTATTAGCTATAAATTTTCCTACTTTTAAATGACTATCTGTGAGTAGCATATATTTATCTTTCTTTGTACAATAAATTTTTAATTCATTTTCTAATTTTTTTAATTCTTCTATTAAAAGTTCTAATTCTTCAACTGTTTTTAATCCTAAATAGTCATTTATCTCTTCTATTGTAAAAGCTCTTCTTTCTTTCTTCAATAATTCTAAAATACGTTCCTGCATTATTACACCTCATCTATATTATAAAATAAATAATAATAAAAATATATAGAAAAACAAAAGTTTTCTTAATAACTTAAAATAAGCTATTTTATATAGCTTATTATCTAAAAATCAAGTAGCTAATAAATAAAAACAAAACCTCAAAGAAAAAAGTTAAAAAACAAAGCATCCAAATTGACGAATAACCTTTTTGATGATTTTCATTTTCTAAATCCTTATCATCAATTGTATTAATTGAAACCTTACCTCCTTTGGGATGTGTACCTAAAGATTTTTGCATCCCTCCAAATTCCTTTTTCCCATCAGTATTTTGATTACTCGATAACTGTTTCTTTTCAATTAATAATTCTTTTAATTTTTTCAATGCTTCTTTATTTGCCATCATCATTCAACTCCTTTATAAATGCTTTTATTATTCCTTTATAATTAGTTTTTTCTTCAACAAAATATATAATGCTAAATATGATTGTTCCCAAAAAAGCCATAACTATGTCTAACATTGTATCATCAACACCAGTAGTAATAACATGTTGTGCATCTTTACTAAATAATTTATCAAAAGTAAATTCAAACATTTCCCATAAACTGGCTATTGCTAAACTAAAGACAATAATAAATAAAATATTAAATAATTTTTTTGAATTATATGATTTAAATGATATAAGTATAATAAGGGCTAAAAAACTAGTCATAATACCAGATATTAGATGTGTTATTTTGTCATAATGTTCAATAGTATTATACCAATTAAGAATAGAACCTAAAAAATGCCCAAAAAAGATAAAAATTAAATATGTAAATATAATTGTTTCATTAATTTTTACTTTAAAAATCTTTCTAATAATATAAGGTAATAACATAACTGGAACAATAGAGAAAGCAATAAGTGCATCATAAATATTATTGTTCATAAGGTCATTAACAACATAAAATAAACTAATTATACTAGTAATAATAATTAAAATTATATTACTCATTTTTATTAGTTTCATAATCAATTTGCTCCATTTCTACTTGATTAATCAAGTTAAAACGTTTAGTAATTTTCTCAGTTGTCGTATGAATTTCTTTAACATCTTTACTAACACTATCAATATTACGAGATAATCTATCCCAACGTTCTTTATATCTTTTAAATTCTTCATCCAAAAGTTTTAATTCTTGATGAATAATAGCCGTATATTTATCTCTTTCAATATTTTTCATTATTATTTGAATAGTTGTTAAAGTACTAATTAAAGTTGTTGGTGATGTTATCCAAACACGTTTTTTATATGAATATTCAATAATTTCTTGATGATAAGCATTAAGTTCCGCAAAAATAGCTTCAGCTGGTAAAAAGAGAATAGCTTGATCAGTTGTTTCACCAGGAATAATATATTTACTTGCAATATCATCAATATGTTTTTTCATATCTTGTTTAAATGCTTTTTCAGCTTGGATTCTAACCATTTCTGAATTATTTTTATCAACCATATTTTGATAGTTTTCTAAAGGAAACTTTGAATCAATCGCAATTGTTCCTAATGGATCAGGCGCAATTAAAACACAATCGGCAACTGTTCCATTTTTAAAAGTATATTGCATTTTATACACTTTATCATTATTTTCTCCAAAAACACTACTCATTATATGTTTTAAATTAACCTCGCCAAATATACCACGAGCTTTTTTATCGGTAAGAACACTTTGTAATGAAACAATATCATTAGATAAATTATCTATCTTCTTTTGAGCTTCATCTATTTTTGATAATCTTTCTAATACCGACATAAAAGTCTTATTAGTTTTTTCAAAATTTTCATCTAAACGTTCATTTACTTTATCATTTATTAATCTTAAACGTTCTTCTATTTTTTCATTTAAAACATTAAAATCATTAGTTATATGACGAGTAAAATCTAATTTAAAATTCCCAATTTCTTTTACCATATTAGTTTCTAATTTGCCAAGTCTCTCGGTAATTTCTGATTCATTAATATTTTTAAATAATGAAATGACAACTAAAATAAGAATAACTACTAATAACCCTATAATAATATATTCCAATCTATCACTCCTTTATAATAGAAACAATTGTTCTATTATCCCTTCTTATATTATAATACATTTATAAAAAAAATAAAATAAGATATTATGAATATCTTATTTTATTTTTACTTATATTTTATATTTTACTTTTCTAATATCCAACTTTCGTAACCACCATCAATATTAATAGCTTTATAACCCAAACTACGAAGTATTTGACAAACCTTTTTGCTTTTAATACCATTTTGACAGTATATATAATAATTTTCAAAACGATTTAAATACTTTTCTGGTTCGGCAATTAACTTTTCCATTGGAATATTTTTCGCATTAGGTATATGATTGTGATTATATTTTTCTATGCTTCTTATATCAATTATTTGTCCACTTGGTAAATATTTAAGAAAATCTGACATAGAAATATTAGATAACATAAATTAACCACCCTACTTCATTATATGAAATTTATATAATGTAATAGAGTGGTTTTGTTTATTTTTAACTTTTATTCTTCATCATCACTGAAGAAATCATCAAAGAATTGATCATCGGTTACATATTTACTGTCATAACTTGATGAAATATTTTCCACATTCTTTTCAAAATCAGAAACTACTTTTTGTTCTTCTTTAGGTGATGATTCAATTGCTAATGGTTCTTTTACATCTTCAATTTCCTCATCTATATTATCTTCTATTTTTGGTACTGTTTTAATTTCATTAATATCAGTTGGGGTAGATGCCATTGCCTCTTTTTCACGACGCTCTTCTTCTTCCAATTCAGCAATCTTCGCATCAATTCTCTTAATTAATTCATCCATATCAAGAGGCGTACTAGGCATACCTCCGCCACCAAGTAAATCAGTAGGATTAAATGGCGCTTCATAACCAGTATTCATCATTGGATTAGGTGCTTCAAATTTATTGTTTCGTTTTTCTTCAACAAATTTCTTTATATCAAATAAAGTAACTTGTTGTTTTTCACGAACAGGATATGTTGCTTTAGGATGTTTTTCTCCCCAATAAATTTTAAAGTTCGGTGTTAGTTTCGTTTTAAAAGGCATCATTCTTGTTCTTAAAATAACTGTTTCCCATTCTTTTAAACGTTGTAAATCACTAACTGTTACTAGTGGAGTACTAGCTGTTTTTTCTTTTTCTTTTGATTTTACTTCGCCACACATTTTGCTTATTTCTTCTAAAGCACTAAGTTCACTACTAATTAAGTAAATAATATTACCACAATTACCTTTGATTGTTTCACCATTTTCCTTGCCATATACTTGATATAATTGGGCAAAGTTTTGAATGATGAAATTAAATCTAATATTTCTACTACGTGCAGCAGTAACCATAGTTGTAACATCTTTTAATGGTGGCATATTAGCAAACTCATCCAATATGAAATTAGTACGATATGGTAATTTACCACCATTTTCTTGAGCAACATCAATTAATGTTTCATAACATTGTTTAATAAAAATGGTTGCTAAAGCATGATATGTTTTCTTTTCATCCTGAATAATGATAAATACAGCCGTTTTACGTCTTCCAATACCATGCATATTAAAATCATTATGTGCTAACATTTCTGATAAATTTTCACGTGATGAAAACAATTTAATCTTTTGTTTAAATACTGATAAAATACTACTTTTTGTATCACTAGGAGCCATTAAAGTACTTGCAACATTAACATAAGCAGGTGAAGCTTTATCTTTATCGTTAAAATATTCTTTAATATATGTATTCCCTAAGAATTTTTCTTCACCAACAGTTGTCATAAAATTAATACTATTTAAATTTATTTCCTCTTCTTTAGCATCTTCAAAGAGTGCTAAACATAGACCAGCAAAATAATCAGCAGATGTTTTTTCCCAGAATGGATCTTGATTTTGCGCTTTTTCATCATAAAGGATATTCATTGCTAAGTCATCTAATAACTCATTAGCTTTATCTTGATTACCATTTTTATACAATGAATATGGTAAACTTAATGGGTTCCATGCATTACCACGTTGTGGATCACGGAAATTTAAGAGAATGATATTATATCCTCTTTCTTTTAACATCTCACCATTTTCTTCAAATATTTCGCCTTTAGGATCAGTAACAATCATTGATTCGCCTTTTTTAGCTAAAACCTTAACTAATGGATGAACAATTGCTTGTGTTTTACCACTACCGGTTGAACCAATAATTAAACTATGATATTCTCCATCATCCACCCATATTTCTTTACCATTATTAATAAGTGGTATACCAGCAGCATTAGATGTTTTTTGTGTTGGATAAACTAATTTTAATACTTTTTTCGTTTCTTTTTCTTTTGCCCATCTAGCATACCCTTTATCAGTTTTTGGGGTTGTTGCAAGACCAAAGCCTTTTTCACGTTCAAAGAAATATGATGAAACACTTGATATAATTGCAATTAAAGCAAACAAGAAGAAGACCATGGTTGGTGCAAAATAATCGCCAGAAAAGGCAGGAAGTGGATCAAGACCATGTAGTGTATTATTTTGTGAAAAAGAAGCAATATTAAGTACGGCAATAGCTACTAAATATAATAAAAATAATGAGAAAATAATAAATATAACAATGTCTTTAGGTTCTGCTCGAAATTTTAGTTTCACTCTCCCACCCCACTATACTGTGTTATTCTTTTTTATCTTTTTATAAATAATGAAAGTTATCAACAATCCAACAATAACAGCACTAGCAATAATTATAACATTTATTCGATTATTATACAAATAGTCTAATACTATTATATCATATCTTTTATCTTTTCCAATTTTAAAATAAAGTTCTTTTTCTTTATTATCAGCATTAATATTCCAAATTAATATATTATTTTTCTTATCAATCTCATCAGCATTACTATCAATAATATTATTATAAAATTTCATTTTTATATTAATATTATCAATAAAGAATAGAGGATCAGGATTATTTTCACCAAATACATTATCATAATAATACTTACCAGCTGTTTTAAAGGTTACAATACCATTATTAGTAGTAATTTCAGCATACTCAAATAAATGATTAAAAGTAAGCGATTCACTATATGCTTTAAGTGAATCATAATTCCTTGTTAAGGTTACATATGAAAATTTTTTCCCCGTTTTTTTATTAAAAACATAATTTTGATATAATGGATTTTTCTTGAAAGCATTGATTTGTTCAGTTAAAAATAAATCGATATAATCATTATTTTTTAAAATATTTTCGTTAGATTCAATAACTTTAACTGTTTCTTTAACCCTTTTTTGTTCATCAACAACAACATTATAATCAACACTACAACCTGTTAAAATAAACATCATAAGGAGAATAAGAATTATTTTACCTAATTTATTTTTCCTAAATTTCATTTGTACCCTCCTTATCTTAAATTTTATTAGCCCCTATTCGCTTAATAAAGAAAATACTTCCTAAAACTAATACACCAATAACAATAGTTGAAACTACAATTACTATACCAATATTATTTTTAATAAAAGATTTTATAATTATATCATATCTTTTTTCTTTACCATATTTCATATAAATATATTTAGCAGTATATTCTGGCGAAAAATACCATGTATAAATATTATTTTTTTCATCAACTTCATCAGCATTACTTTCAATTAATTTATTATGCAATTGTATCTTAACGACTACATCTTTTATTGAACTTGCTTTACTAGGATCAATTGGTTCACTTACTCTTCCATAAAAATAATCATAATTGTAATCACCAACTGTTTTAAAAACAGTATAATAATCATTTTCAATAATCATAATATTTTCAAATAAATCATTTAAAATTGGTGAATCAGCATATTTTTCCAATTTTGAATATTCTCTTTTAATATTAAGAATAGAATTGTTTTTTCCTACTTTTCTACTAACTTTATAATATTTATAAGCTGGTATTTTTTTATATCCTTCAATTTTTTTATCTAATGCTTTTTTAGGGCTTTCGTCATTAGATAATATATTATTAGGAATATTAATTATAATATTTTCCTTAACTCTATTATTACTATCAATCACAACATTGTAATCAATATTACATCCTACTAACAAAAGACAAAATATTCCTAATAATATTATTTTAAATGACTTTTTTTTCATTTAAGCCTCCTTGTTATTATTGTTATTGTAGTAACCATCCATTAAAATAATTGTTTTAAAATCACTACCAAAACAACTATTTCTAGTAATTAATACTCCATATTTTGCTCCTTTAGCTTCAGCTACATAATAAGAACAACTTGCCTTATCAACTTCAACAATTATTCCAATATGACCATCAGTCCATGCTAAATCACCAGGTTTAACCTTATTAATACTATTATAATCATTCCAATCAACATATTCATTAGTAAAATTTATCTGATTATCTGTACCTTCAAGAATGGTATTTGCTTTATAACCACCATTTCTTATTGCCCATGAAACAAATCCACTACAATCTAATCCATATGGATGGATAGAACCAGTCGGTTGTCTTTCAGTACCTGGATTAGCTGTAATAGTTTTATCACAACCCCATTCTTTGTTAATTCCTTTTTGTTTATATTTACCACCATACCAATAAGGAACTGTTACATCTAATTCACTTGCTAAATATTTAGCAGCCGCAACTACACCTTCTCTAGTTCCATAACCAGCTTTATTCACAGCATTAGCTAAATTATTATTAATTGCTGCAATTTGTGAATCAGTATACATTCTACAAGCCATAAAATCTGATAAAGGATGACTACCACCTTCTTGAATTCCATTTAAAATTGGAGCTGGATCAATTGGATTGTCATCACTATCTCTAATTTCAAAATGTAAATGAGGTCCTGTTGAATTACCAGTTGAACCAACTTTTCCAAGTTGTTGACCACCACCAATTTTGGTTCCAATACTAACATTTATTTCTGATAAATGAGCATATAAACTATAATATTCATATTTTCCATCGTTGTTAAGATCATGCCCTAATTTTACAAAATTTCCATAACCTTCGTTGCTAGAAACCGCCATTATAACATCACCGTTAGCAATCGCTACTACAGGCGTTCCCCAAGCAAAAGAAAAATCAACACCTTTATGAAAACAATTATAAGAATCAAGTTCCCCATTTTTATAACAACGTGGATCTCCATAACCACGTGGTGTTCCACTTTTTGCTCCTGATATATAGTCTTTCCAATCTTCACCTGCACCTATTTGCACAGGCAAAGATGCCATTCCCGGTACATACATAATTTGATTTTTAGAAGGAGTACCTCTTAAATAATTATAAGCATCCCTTTGATCAAATATTTCTTCAATCCATTGATTAAGTAATTGCTCTTTTCGTTCACTAGAAGCATTTTTATATTCACAATTCTCACATCGAGCATAAGGTTGTAACGGTAAATATGTTTTTAAATATTTTTTATATTCTTCATAATTGATAAATTTCTTTAAAATAGGAACAGCTATACTTTTATCACCACATTCTTTTTCTGGTTTCTCAATGGTTTTAATAATTTCGACTATATTTTTATAAATATTATCATTAGCTATTTCGTAAAGTAAATTAGTAAGTTCATTTTCAAAATAATCACTTCCACCTTCGAAAGCATAAATATATATCAAACGTATAGTACGTAAAACACTTTTTCTTTCTATTAAGTCCTTAGTTGTATCAGTTGCAGTAAAATTTAAATGTTCCCAAAAATCATCTAATTGTGTTTTTATAATTGCATAAAATTCTTCCCATGCATCAAAATTAAAAAAAGACCAACCTGATGGATAAGCAACACATTTGTATGAAATTTTAGTATCAATTAGATGTCCAATTAATTTTTTTTGGCCAGGAACTAAAGTCCAAGCACTACCTAATTCATTATTAGCTTTTACATAAAAATTACGCAACTGATTAGCCGGTATTACGGGATTAGAATCATTATAGTTACTATCGTCATATTCAATATTTTCGCCATTATAAGAATAAGCATCTGGATCAACTATTCTATTAAAATGAACTGTAGCAGCAATTAAAGGAATATCAAATTCCCCTTCGATATATTCTAAACGATTATGAAAACGATCATATTCATTTTTTAATGTCTGAAAAAATACTACTTCTGATGTTTCCCAACCTTGTCCCGAAATAAAATTAATAAATTTATCTATTCCTTCTTCAAATTTTTCAATATTTTCTTGAATAAACATAATAGGAATCATTATCAAAATAATACCAATTATTGCAAGCAAAATCCAACCCACAACGGGAGCAATTGCTGATATAATAGGCCAATATTTTTTGATTTTCATGGCTGTACTAGCCATTTTTTGAGCAGTATCGAGTGCTCCACCATCATCCTCATCAGCAGAATTAGAAATTCCACCACTACTAAGACCTGGTAATCCTCCCATTGGCGATTTTAAAGGTGGTAATCCGCCACTTGATAACCCTTTATCCCCTAATGCATTTTTCACAAGCGAATTGTTTGCAACCTTATTTAAATTTGATTGAACAAAAGGATTATTAGCAATTTTATTGGCTGCTAAATCAGACAAGCCAGGAGGTACACCATGTGCTTCAAGTGCTTTTTTACCAATTTCTTTACCTACATTAGAAATCGCATCCTTAGCTTGTTGCTTTTTGATATCCTCTTTTGAAGGTTGCATTTGTTGATCATCATTAGGTATTTGTTGATTATCCATGAAAAATCACCACCAATTTTAGCTATATCTTTTATTTTACTATAATCCGCCACCACTTCCAAATGAATCTAATTCTTGTTCAGTAGCAACTATATTAATACGCATTCTTCTACTTCCACATATAAATAAAGCCTCACCTTGATTATATCTTTTAATACTTTCTTTTTCATTATCATTTAAATCAATTAATTTACTTAAATCTTCAACCGCTTGTTTTTTAAGTCCCATTATTAAATAATACGAAGCATTATCGAAAATAGCTTTTCCTTGAGTAATAACAGCTGGATCTGAGAAATCACTAGGTTGTTGAGTAATTATAATTGTTCCCGTGTTATATTTCCTTGAACGTCTTTGAACTTGTGCTAAGAAATCAGCACCCAAAGTATTATTTCCACTTAATAACACATGAGCTTCATCAACCATTAAAACTGTATTAACTGATTTATTTAATGTTAAGCCCCATGCATATTTTAAAATATTAAAGAATAATGCATTACGAATATTTGTATCAGCATTCATTAACTCTCTTATGTTAAATACAATAAATTCACTTTTTGGTGAAATGGTTGTATGTCCATCAAAATAATACCTTAATTCTCTAATAATTGGTCTGATTTTAATTTCTAATTTTTCTAAAATATCTTTTTCATGACTATGTTCACTCATTGACATAAGTCGCCCTCTAATAGTTGCATAAACATCTTTAAATGTTGGATAATCAGTTGATTTAAACTTTGTAAAATCAGTATTAAAATCCATACCAAAACGACGATATGTATCTTGAACTATTTCACTAAAAAGATTAACAACATCTTCTTCAATATCAGGGTCATAATATTTTAAAAAGGCTTTGATTGTTTGTAAAGTTCTCGTTAAAACAGTATACCCAAGTCCTTGTTTTGCTTCTTCTTCATCATAATCTAAAACAACTTCAAGGGGATTAATCATTCCATATTCTCCACCTTTTCCTAAATCGATGAAATCCCCACCATATAATTTTGTCATTTCTTCTAATTCGCCTTCAGGATCAATGACAACAATTTGATGATTATTACGAATATTAGTTCTTAATAACAATTTAGCAGCTGTTGATTTACCACTTCCTGATGAACCTAAAATAATCATATTAGCATTATTACGGTTGTGTTCCTTACGAATTTGATATAAAAACTGGTTAAATAAGATAACACCACCTGAAAAATCAACCCCTAATAAACATGATAAACCGGAATCTTTTATACTGTCAAAAATAAAAGGATACATAGCCGCAATAGTTGTAGAAGGAATTGGTGTTCCTATTCTTTGTTCAATATCTTGTGAAGGATATATTGGAATAATTGATTTTAATACTTTTTCTTGTTCAAAGCGCAATGGAAAAGCACGCATTTCCATTGCTTCTAAATAATTACGAACTTGCATCTTTTTTCTTGTTAATTCTTCTTCAGAATCAGCTGTAATCATTATGTGCATTTGAAAATCATAAATTTTGGATTGACTAGCAGCTAACATTTGAATAAAGTATTCTAATGATTCATAATCTTGTCTAATTCGTTCTTGAATTGTACGATCATTTTCTTCTTGATATCTTTGCTTTAAATCAGCAATTTCCTTATTTATCATTTTTGATATAACACTAAAAGGTAATGGTATATGCTTTATAACTACTTTTATACCTGACATACTTGTTAATGACGATAAATATCCAGGACTAATAAATTTTGGATAAGAAACAACTGTTAAAATAGTGGCATGTTTATCACTTATGACAAAACTACTAGATTTAAATTCAAGACCTTTAGGGGCAATTTGACTTTTTATATCCATTATCCAATCACCGTCCCAAAATTAGTAGTTTGTCCACCATTTAAAAAGTTATCTAAGATCATGCGCAAATCATCATTTGTTACTTGATGGGAAGATAATCCTGCACTAGCAAAAGCATTTATTAAAGTTCTAATACGTTTTTGAATTAAATCGTTATCTTTTTCTTTAAATAAAAGAAAATATTCAGTATCAACTACATTATTATTCATAAACATATTAGCTTTATTAATATCTTCCATTATTAATTTTCTTTTAACTTGACTAGTAATAGAATTATACAATAATTGTAATTGTGATAAATAAAGATTTATATCAACAGGTCGATCAGCGGCAATTATCCAAAATTCATAATCTATTATATTGTAAACATTTTTTAAATTGGCAATAATACTATTCTGCATATCTTGATCAAGAATAAAAATATTACGAGGTATTATTTTTATACCAGTAACTTTATAATTGTTGTCTAATATAATCATACCATTAGTAATACTCTTAATAGGAATTAAATCATTAGTATATCTACCATTACTTATTTTCTTTTTCATCTAGGAAACACCAACCTTTCCACGGATATTTACGGCGTTCTGTATAAAATCTAATTACACTTTTAAGGAAAGTTAATACATTATGATAATATGGAACAGGAAAGACAAGAAAACCAGATATAACTCCAGGCGAGATTGCTAATAAGGCTAATAAGAAATTACCTAAGGGAATTATCATTACTAATATTAATGATAACCCTAATCCTGAACCAAATAATATTAAATCAAATGTAGTAAACAATCCAAAATATAATATAGATTTCTTTGAATTAGCCGGTATTAAATAATTATTGTTCATCTAGTATCACACCCTTTTCTTTTTATATTAAAAATTTTTATGTATTAGAATTAGGATCCGCATCAGAATCACGTTTATTATTAAAACCTCCAGGAGCAAGAAATATACCACTGTCTGTCATTTTATAACCTGTTTCTTTATCAATGCTTGGTTCTGTACTTTTAAACCTCTATTTTTTTATCCATCTTGTCATAAGCTTCATATGCGTCTTCAATTTTAGCATCTTCAACATATACTTTTCTAACATCTTCATGTTTTGCTTTCAAATAATTATATTTACTTTCAGTTTTGCCTGCTACTTTAGCCAATTCAACATATTGTTTTTTATACTGCTCCATTGCAGCTTGATCACCTTGACTTGCTGCCGCTGAATAGTTGCTTTCTACCACCATCATTTCATTTTTTAACCTATACATTTCTTGTTTAGCATTTGAAACATCATCATATGATTGTTGATATACTTTATTATGTCCAAACAATATTTCACCTTCGCTAAGATTAGAACCTTCTTGTGCTTTAACTTTTTGATGTAGTACTTTTCCTCTTTCTCTTAGTTTATCTAATTCAACCATTGACCTACGACCTTGAAAACGCCCTTCTATTTCTTTCTTGGTTTGTTCTGCTTTTATTTTTCTTAAAGTCTTTCTTGCACTATCAACATCAGCAACTTTATCAGAACCTCCCAATCCAGCAGTTATCCACCTTTGACTTGCGGCATAAGAACTAGCAGCCATTTTACTAGCAAAAGCCGTTCGCATTCTTTCCATATTACGATCATATCGTTCTTTAGCTCTTTCACTAGCCGCTTCTTTATCTTTTGCAAAAGGACTAGGTATACGTGAAAATCCTGCTCCTATTAAACGAGCGCCTGCTCCTACACCTCCCGTTATTGCAGCACCTGCCATAGTTAATCCAGCAGCAGCTGCTCCACCAATTACAGGAACAGTTCCTAATTTTTTAACTGGATTCAAAGTAAATTTCGTATCAAATTTAAAACCTGTTAAATCCTCAATCAATTTTGGTAATTGTTTAGCAAACAATAATGCTCCAATAATAATAAATATTTGAATAAAAGTCCATTCTAAACTTCCAACATTTTCAATAGTAATTGTTTCTTTAGTACTATATCTAATCATTTGACCAGTAGTAATAATACCTATAACAAAAACTGCAAAAGAAATAGCAAGCAAACGAAGAAAAAGATCAGCATAAGTTGAAAAACAAACTTTTGTCCATTTTTTAAATAATCCTTCTTTTGAACTTTTAGGATCTATATACGATATAATTGGAATTGGAGCAATTAATTGTAAAAATCCTAATTTTACAACACGAACAGCTATATCAAAACAAAACATTATTAAAACCCAGGCTATAATTCCACTTGCTAAAGTTGAAATTAAAGGTATATAATTAAACAAAAATTGATTATCTTTTTTGGCATATACTATAACATCATATCTTAATAATGAGTTATAATCATAGTTAGCAATAGCAACTTCTAAAGGATCTATCACATCATCATGGCCATTTTTATGCAAGAAATCCTTACAATCTTTTGTCAACAATTCATCACTAGTTCTATGTGAATATATGTCACCACAGTTTTCTACCATACCAGGATAATTAGGATTGGGTCTAACAAAAGCTGAAAAAACAGTAAATGCCATAAGTTGTCCTGGTTTTACTTCATTAAAATCAACTGTTTCTACCCCTAAGATCAATTTGTTAATAACATTCTTCCTAACAATCATACCTTGAAAATCAAAAGCTACTCTAAAAATATAAGGAACTGAAATAATTAATAATAAAACTACTATAACATTCCTAATTATCTTACTAGCACCTTTATTTTTATCTGTAAGTTCATCAGGATTAAGAATATATGTTATTAATGAAAAAGCTAATTTAAAAAGCATAAATATAGCTAACAAAGCATATATACGCTTATTAAATATATCTATTGCAGTTATATCTATCTCTGAATCTGCTCCATAAATTTTTCCACCAAAAATATTGATGTCTGAAATAATTTCAAACATGTTATATCCTTGCATTATTAACCATCCAACAATTTTATCTAACCATGCAAATAAAAACCTAAATACACTTTCAAACATATGCATATTATCGCCACCCTTCTATTTGCATAGCGGATTTTTATTAGTTAAACCTGGTATATCAACCAAATTAAGAACAAACTCAATAATGAATGGTAACAATATTAAACATCCAACAGCAATAAGTCTTTTAACAAATCTTTGCCATGCCTTTTTGATATCTTCTTTTTCATCAGTAGAAGTAACTGCCCTACCAAAATCAATCATACCTAAAATAACAACTAAAATTACTCCACCAATTTGAATAAAAGTAAAAGCTTTTCTTACCCATTCAAGTAACTCTTCATCTAATAAATAACTACAATCCAAATCACTAACATCAATATTAAGTCCTAGTTTTATTTTTTTTAATTCTTTATTCATTGCTGCCATATTTTCTTCATACTCTTTATATTCTTTTTTTAACGCTTGCTTTTCTTCATCACTCAAATCCCCTTGTTTTAATAATTTTTCATATGTACATTCATATAAAATTCCAAACCTTTCATTTCTTTCTTCAAAATAATCAAGAATTTCATCATATTTAGTCTTAATATCAACATATATTTTTGAAGTCATATTTTTATCCATAATATCTTTAATAGTATAGTTATTATCTAATTTAATTTTATTAATTACACTTAAAGTTCTATTAAAAAGTTCACTATTTTTTTGCTGATAATTTTTCATTCTCTTAGAATCTAAATTTTTATCTTTATAAAGGGTTACTTCTTCATTACAAGAATTAAAGAATCCATTAAGATGACTGTATAAATTTGTAAAATTTTCCATCCACTCATCTCTATAATTTTCCTTTATTCCATCTAATACACTTAATTGAGATGAAAAATCATAATATCTTGATAATACTTTTAAATTCTTATCATCTGCTGCTTTTTTCCAATTTTCAGATTTAGACTTTTTTTGATTAGTCAAAATATATTCATTTCTGTAAGCATTATAACTTGCATATTCTGGACAAACTAAAAATGAAGCATTTCCCGTTGCAAACGATGGTTTTTTAGCACTTTCCCATTTGTTTTCTTTTACTGTAGCATTATAAGTAAGTGTTAATACATTTTTCCCTTTAGGTGTAATCTTTTTATATTCAAAAATAGGGGTAAAAGTTAAAGTATAATATTCATTATTAGTTGAACTGGTTTCATCTGTACGATACTCACAAATTGGTAACTCATTATATATATCTTCTTCTGAATGAGTTGAACTATTTAATACATATGCTTTAAATGGGGAGAACAAAATAGAACCTTTTTCATCTTGATTTTTAATTGATTTATCTTCAGACATATTTTTGTCATCATAAAAACCTACAACACCACCAAAAAGTAAAGAATCCATATACACTATTATAGATGGACATTCAGTAGTAGAATCATATATTTGAAAACTATATATTAAATCATAATCTGGACTAAAAATTCTAGCAAGTGAATTAGAAATGTTTATAATAAAATTTTGAATTTCCTCCCACAAACCTTCAGGTTTTTTCATGATTTCAATTGCTTTTTTTATATCTGCATTACTTGTTTTCCAAACAATACCATCACTAGTATACATTTTATCTATCGTAATTTTTTCATTTTTATTACTAATACGACTATAATTACATGTCATCTTTGTATAAAATTCCGGTTCATCAGCACTAACAACATCAATTTTGATAAAACATAAAATCAATAATCCAATTAAACATATATTTTTAAATATTTTCATATATTAACAACTCTCCCACTTTCGATAATTTCACACATATATTATAGCACAAAAAAAAACAATAATAAATAGTTATTATTGTTTTTTTATTACCTTTTTGTCATTACCATCTAACAAATTCTTCTACACAACTCCAAATATTATTCTTTATATTACCATCTTTATCTTTTTGCTTTGGTGCAACAATACCTACTACTAATTGAACAATTACAACTACAAAAAATACAACTGCAGCAGCAATTATTCTTTTAATAAAAGTTTGTTGACTTTTCTTAATTTCATCTTCTTTTTGTGCCATAACTGCTTTACCTAAATCTAACATTCCAAAAATAATTAATAAGATAGGTATACCAACTTGAATAAGTTTTACAACTGTTCTAACAACTTCAGCTATTTGAATTGGAATTTCAGCAAAATCTCGACAACCTACTGCAATAGTTGATGTTATTTCTTTTGCTAATATAAACATATAATTATTACCTCCCTAATTAATATAAATATACTGTATTTTTAAGACTTTGTCAATATTTAAATGTTAAATAATCCCAAAAGTTTATTTTTCTTTTCGGTTTCCGGACTCTTTTGACGATCAAATCCTAATTTAGTCAAAAAAACATTTAATATATGAATATCTTTTTCTCTTTCATTTAATGGTGGCATATTGAAAAAAATTTTTAAACGAGACTCATATTCAAAGTCCAAAACATCTTTAGAACTTAACATGCTTTGATTTAAAACAACTTTCTTATTTTTTAATTGATCTAAAATTTTACCATCAATAGCTGTAAGATGATTTAATTTGATAACTGATGGCTCAATTAAATAGATAATATCATGGCATAATGTCTCGGCCGAAACATTATTATTGGTATCTATTAGAATAACATCAAAATCACTATGTTTAGCAATCATATTACCTACTTCACTTGCAGGCACACTAAACATATCTTTTTCTTTAAAATACGCAAAATCACGTTTTTCAACCTCAATAGCAATCACTGAATAATTCTTTTGAAGTTGTTTTTTCATCAAGTAAGTTAAAGTGGTTGCTCCAGATTGCTTAGTAACATTTTTTATTCCAATAATACGAACTCCACCATGTAGTGGAGCATTAACAACTGTTGGACTTTTTTCTTCTGTTTTTAAATCTTCAATTTGATGAATATGAGCCACATCACGATAACTATTAGGATTATGATATAAATACATAATGCCCTCAATATTTCGGGTAAAATTATATATTCCTAAAGAAATTAGTTTCGATAAATAATCCGGAGATGTACTTTCTGGATCATCATCTAATACTAAAATAATTTTATCCATATCTAGGGCAATCGATAATTTTTGTAATGTTTTAATATCTTTATAATTTTTTATAGCTGTAATATCAAGAATCATTCTTTGATAGTAAAAATTTTGAAAAGTTGAAATTATTTCCTCTACTTCAAACTCTCCATTAAGACTTTTAATTACATCTATATTAAGGCTTTGTAACATTGACTGGTATTTATTTGCAATTATTACGTTCATTGTTTCACCTTCTTAACTAGGCTCATTTAATTCATAAATGATTTTCGTTTCCCCATAAACAGGAATCTCAATCTCTCTACCAATAATTGGTATGTCAAAATACATGTATGCTACAACACGATAATATCTACCACGCGCTGTACTAAATGGATAAACACAATAGCGATAATCACTATTTTTATTAATCGCATACACACTTTGACCTCCATCATTTGTTTGAGGTCGACAATTTTGTTGTCCTGTACGATTGACACGATATCCAATAGTTTTTAATACATTACTAATATCTTCACGTGCAGCTTCATATGAATTATGTTTTTCAATTATCTCAATAATCTTATTTTTTACTTTATAGGCTTTAGAGTAACTAAGAGAACCAACTAAAAGTACAATTAAAATTGTAATAAATACTAGTATCAAATTAAAAATAAAAGTATTGCTTATTGATTCTCTCATACATCTTCACCCTTTAGCCAAAATTATATAATAATTTAGTTTTCGAATAAACAGGCAATTTTAAAACACCACCAATTACTGGCATATCGATTGTAATAAAAGTCATAACTCCATACGAACGAAAATTATTGCCTTCATTAAACTCATAAACACAATAATCAAAAATACCACGATTGGTAGATACATATTCCAAAGCTGTTTTGCCATTCTTTTTATAACATTTATGTTTAGATGTGGTTTGATATCCTATAGTACCTAATTTTTGATCAATTTCTTTAGCGGATAAATTATTATAACCTTCATATTTTTCAATAGCACTTACTATCATATTGTTTACTTTAAAAGCTTTATAATAAACTACGGTACCAGCTATGAACGCAAAAATTAGCACGATAAAAATCGCTATTAAATTATATAAAAAGATACTTCCTATTCCTTCTCGCATTTAATTCTCACCTATCCACTAAGACATGCTTGATAAGTTGCATTATCAAAAGTATTTGCACTAGTATTTTGACATCTATTATTTTTCCATACACCACCAGCTGTTGTACAGCATGATTTTTCTTTAGAGGTATTCACCATATTAGTAATTAATGGTGTTACAACAGCTGCAATTACACCAATTAATATAATTGCAACTACCGTTAAATTTGCTTCTCCAGCAGCTTCTTTCATTATATCACCACCTTTTTCATGTTCTAAGTATTATAATTATAGCATATTTTACCAATTTTCACAAGTGTTAGAACTGCAACATCATCATCATTGACAGTAGTAATAATATTAGAATACCACCACCTGTTGTAGCAAGCATTGTCATTGTTTGGCTTTCCATTCTATCTAAACGATCTTTATATTTTTGTTCACGTGATTTATTTTGTAAAACTGATACCGTTCTTGAAAACATCATTAATTGTTCCTGTTTGTTTTCTTGATTTCCTAAACTTAAACGATATAATAAACGCATCATACGCATTGAATCTCTAACTGGGTATTCTTTCGCAAAATCCATATAAGGATCAACAGTTGAATCCCCAGCTTCAATTCTCCCTATTAACTTTCTTAAACCCGGCTTAAAAATGTCGGGTGCAGTTTCAATTGATTTTGCCAAAGCTACAGGAACTGTATAATGTTGAATTAAAATTTCTAAACCTTTTAAATAATATGGCAACATTAAATTAATTCTATGAAGATTATTTTTATAATACCTTTGAATTTGTATATACGGTACTTTAAAAACCACATAACCTATAATAAATGCAAATATAATATTAATAAAATTTAAATTTGATAAAAAGAGAAATAACATAAACACTATTATAATAAGTCCATCTCTAATACGTTTACGATAAAATTTATCGACATCAACTTCTGAACCATATTTAACTCTTAATAAGAAAACATAATCATCTTCCGTTAAAAATTTAAAATATGGTTCTGCATCTTCAATAAATTTCTTGGTATCAATTGTTCTATTTACTTCTAATATATAAATTAGAATAATTGCAATTAATATAAATTCCATTATTCAGCACCTACATCTTCATTATAATATTTTTCCCCTCTTAATAGAAAAAATGTATTAATAATAATAATTCCATGCAACAACAATTGAACCAAGGCATTATCTAACATTTTAATATATGTTTCCACACCTAATAAGAATTGAACTAACATAACCATCAAATATAATACTATCCCAAATTGAACAAATCTCTTATGAAAAGCAGCACGATCCATTCTATCACGATAAACACCTTCAACAAGCATATCAATATCTAAAGACATATTTTCTAAAGCAGCACCTGCATCTCTAGAACCTTCAGTAGTTATTTGATAAAACAATTGGTGCAAATTACGTACAATATAATAATCATAATTTTTATTCATATACTCAATTGAAGGTACAATCGTTCCATGTTCGTATGCTAAATCAATCATTACTTTAACATCTTTTTTTATAGGATCTTCCAATACTCCTGATTCATAAACTCCTTCTAATGCTTTAACAAATGATTGTGTTGTAGCAAATTCCATAATAACGTTAGTAGTATATACTTGAATTTGCTCAAATATAAATTCGCTATATATTCTTTTACATCTTAAATAAGTTAAATAAGGTATTACACTAATAGCTAAAATCATATAAATAATAGACAAAACTAAATTATAAAAATACATATAAGAAATAATTAAGGCACCAATTGCAAAAATTGTAACCTGAATCGTATATTGTCTCGGTGTATATTCTTGACCTAATTCTTTAACTTTTTCTCTAACTACTTTAAATGAATAAGGGGCATATTTATCATAAACTACACCAACTTGTCTAACGATATATTTGTATACATTTTCTCCACTATTTCTTCGATAGACAATGATGAAAATTAAGATAAGTGAAACTAATAATAAAAGTAAACCCGTATTCATTTTACCCCTCCTTTATTCAAACAACAATTCAATTTTTTCTGTTGATGAATTAACAGGTTGTTGGAAAATATTTTCATTATCATTTTCCGTTTCATTATTTTCCTCACCTATTGGTTTAATAATATCCTTATCTATTTCTACTCCTTGAATTTCTAAATATTCAAATAAGTATTTACTTGGTCTTCTTTGAATAACACGACCATTAGAAAACTTCTTATAAATAGTATTATATTTTGTTTCATTATTCTCAGTAACATAAAACTCTGTTACTTCCGCAATTTCACGAACAAAACGTTTTGTTGCCTTATCCTGATAAGCTCGAATATATATTCCTAATTGAATATAACGATAAATTGACCTTAAAAATTGTTCAATATCTTGATTTGTTTCCAACAAGCTATACATACGATGAGGAATTGAAGCGGCTTTATCAGCATGAATTGTCGATAATATATAGTGTCCTGAAGATATAGAGTTACGAACTGCTAAAACGGCTTCCGCACTTCTAACTTCGGAAAGTAATATCCACTTAGGATTTTGACGCATACATGTAACTAATACATCAGAATATGATGCAATATTATTAGTTTTCATAGCCACTATATCACGATGTGGAAAAATACGATCTAAATGCAGTTCAAGTGTATCTTCAACTGTAATTATTTTTTCATTTTCTTTTGTTTTAGAAGCTAAATATTTTACAAATTCGGTTTTACCAGAACCTGTTTCTCCACAAACAATAATATTACAATGTCCTTCAACACATTTAACTAAAAAATCATGAATATCTAAAGTAATATACTTATCATCAATAATTTTGTCTTTTTCGAGACGAATTTTAGCTGGTGTTTTACGAATAACAACCGCAATTCCGTTACGAGCTATTGAATCATGGACAAAATTAAGACGTAATTCGGTACTTTCAGCATCTAGAAAAGGAGACGCCATATTAAAACTCTTCCCCATAACATTAGCACACTGAAAGGCTAATTTTTCCATGAATGCATTACTAACAGCTGGGTTTTCAATACGATAAATTCCTTTAGATAGGGTTTTAAGCCATATTTGCCCACCATTACTATAAGAAATATCGGTAATATCATCATTTTCTAAATATTCTCTTAACGGTCCAAAATCAATTTGGGCAAACAAAGTATCATTCATGCTTACAACCCCTTTCTACTACTCGTTAGTTTGCTCGTTTGTTTCTTCATTTGTTTCTTCTTGTGGTGTTTGTTCTACAAGATCGTCATTTGGTACAGTATTAGCATTTATAAAATCTTTTAAGTTTTGAGAAGTAACTTGAATATCCCCTTCAACTGGTGCAGTTCCACCATGAGGAACTGGGAATAATTCAACTGCAAATCTTGACATATAACTAGCTTTTCTTAATAAAATATTTATTTCAGGTGGAAGACCAAAAATCAAGAAGGCTGGTGTTCTTCTTTCTTCTGTGTTTTCAAAAACGTGTCTTCCGCTACTATCTTTAACATCAATAACTTCAATATTTTCAATTAATTTTCCTACCATTATTTGTCCTACACTATTTTCCGCCTTCATATATATATCAATTTTATTACCTGGGAAAATAGAATTACCATAGGTTGATTCCATAGTTACTGGAAAATTATAAACAACATCACCTTCTTTTACTTTAACAAAAGAAGCATCTGGTAAATCTTCCCTATCAACTACAACATCTTCGTAAAATAAACTCCCAGCTGGTATAACTGTATTATAATTTGAATATTTGCCTATAATACGTGATTCACTTAAAATAATCCTCTCACGCATTAAAATAGGTGGAATATCAACATATTCAATCATATCAGCTGTAATCAAAGTTCGAGGCTGGATTGTTACTTTAGCAACTGGGATATTTCTAATTGGATTTACTTGTTTATTTATTTGATAATTATAACCCCAATATAAAATACCAACAATTGCAAAAAGCCCCAAAATTGTTACCGTATTTTTATTTTTTATAAATCTTTTCAATGCCATTATAAAATTATTTTTATTCATTTATTTTTCTCCTTTCTAATATGGCGTTTCTAATATTGCATCAATACGATTAACAATATCAAATTCAACAAATTCTGTATCTGTTACAGCCCCTGCATGAACACTTGAAACTTCTAAACTAACTTTAGGCGGAGATTCATTAACATCATAAATTTTTATTTTATAATTTTGTGTTAGACTAGCACTTTCAGCAAATCTTCTAACAAAATTTTCTACAAATTTTTCACGATCAATTCTAATTGTTTCACTTTCACGATAAGCTGCCAAATCAAGCGCATCAAACATAGCTGCTTCAGTTGTTTCTTTTAATAAATGATAATTATGTTCATCAGTATTAGTTAAATTTTGGAAAAAATATACAAATGTTATAGAAACTAATCCTATCATAACAATTAATATCGCCCAAAAAGACTCTTTCATTATTTCACTCCCCTATCATCATTAGCACATTTATTCCAATCATAAATGTACATACCACATGAATTGGTATTAAATATTGGGTGTTCAATTGTAAATTTCTTTATAAAATCACTTCTACATTTTTGTCCTGTATTATCTTCACAGGTTAATTCAAAATCAGCATAACCATCATAATTATTTCGGGTACGGTTATATCTTCTAATTTCGCTTATACTAGAAGGTGTTAATGTTATTTCATACATTGGTTTTCGATCAAAATAAATACGTTCTGGAATATTAAGATTTCTATTTTTTGTAATAATTGTTTCATTTCCTTTCCAATTTTTACCGACATTTCTACCAGTACCATATTTTCCAGGGAATGGATTAGATAACGAAACAACACGGAAAACAAGATTAATACCTTCTGGATTTGAACCATTAGGAGGAGTTCTAATTATCATAAATTCATTATTAACCTGATACTGACAGTCATATCTATTACTGCATTTATTATTTTTTATATAGTCTTTAAATTTATTATTATTTCCCAAAGATTCAATAATTAATTTTATATCATATTTACCATTTGGTCTATTATAATGAACTGGTAAATTAGAATGTCCAATGTCTTTATATTGTTTAGGACTATATTTATAAAGTTCTGATTCACTAATAGATTTACCAGATTTTTTTGCAACAAAACGATAAAAATTATTTGGTAATTTATAATCGTATTGTATTGTAACACTTTTTTCTACCTTATCATTTATTGGGAATATCATTTTAGTAGTTGTACATTTTTTCCCTGAATTATCACTCCCTGAATCATCACATACATATTTATTATTTAGTGACATAGTGTAACTTGATGAAGAATATATTTTTCCTTGATAATAATATGATTGTCTTGTTTCATTCATTTCCTTATTAAGTTCAAATTCACCTATTTTATAAAATGGTTCTTCATAATAAAATTTAATTATTGGTGAAAATTCTTTATCATAGTTATTGATTTTCCAATCACTACATTGGTTTATTTCAGTTTCTAACGAATTACGATAATTAAGTGCTTGATTATAGGCATTTTTTTTATTGATTTCATCATTTTTATATTGTTGAAGAGGCACACTTCTACAATAATAAGATTTTAAACCTGTTATAGGTCCATAAACCTTATCATTTAAAATATTGTTATCAGGAAAGTATGCTGTTTCTCTGGTGTTATCTTTTCTTCCAGTTTTACATTGATATTTATACTTTTTACAATTATCTTTATCATATTCATCACATATGTTTGGATCATCTTTATTTTTTAGTTTACATTCATACTCTTCGCATATTCTTTCAGCATCTTTGCAACAATCAATCTTACGACCATCAATATAATCATAATTTATACAATCACAAGAACTATAATCTTTTTTGGACGTAACATTTTCTAATGCTAATCGCCTTAATCTAGCAACCTGATATTCATCCCATTTATCTGCAACTTTTCTATTAGCATCTTCCCACTGACTTTTAAAAGACTGCCAATTAATATATTGTGTTTGACATTCTTTATTCCCCACAAAATTTACAGGACTCCAATGAACTATACCCTCATATTCTACACCTACAGTAAAATGTGATCCCGCTTTAACAGTAAAGCCACCAATAGGAAATTGATAAGTTATGGTTTCACGACAATAAACTTTACAAAATCTATTTGAAACTTCTGGTGTTTGCTTATCATCAAAAAAACATTCTTCCCAATTTTCACTATCCTTAATAGTTCCTTTACCTCGCTTACTGTCAAAACAACTATTAGGGCAGTTGACTGACGGACTACAAGGAGAAGGAATAAGAGATTTACATATTTCAAGATCTTTATATGGTTGTTCTCCAGTTTTTTTATTTTCATAATTACAACAACCAGGAACAGAATAAGGTGGGAACAATAGATAATCCTTAATTGGATCAGCACCTTCACAAGGGTCAAAAAGATCTCTTAACCAAACTGGTCCAGCCGCTACTCCATTTGTTGTTAAGATTTCATTAGAAGCACATTTTAATCCTTTACCAGATGGATTTCCAACAAACTCATCATTTTGAGCGGCCCATTCATCAACTGCTGCTAAACCTGCTATTACTGTTTTCAATTCTCCATCTATTATTGATTTTTTAGTATATATAGAAAATGGAAAAAGTCTACCAAAAATACCTGTAACATATTTTGTTTGATCTTTTGTTTTTTCTTTACAGTCTGCATGCCATAATGAAAAACCATCTTTTTTAACCATATATGCAACTTCAGTAACTGTTCCAAAATAATAATGAACTTCTCCGGCTTCATCATCTTTATTTGCTTTTTTTGTAAGTCTTAAAAATGCTAATGGTTCAACCATCAAGAAATGATTAGCTTTTTTATTTTTCTCATAATCGTAATTAGCTCTTTCAAATAACCATTTTTTAAATTTTTCTTTTTTAGAATCACTTCTACCAATTGTTTCAGTAAAATATTTATGTACACCATTAGGATCGGCATTTTCATCCATATAATTTGGTATGTCCGTATCAACGAACAAATCCACATATTTATTACCTGCTTTTGCTGTATAAAGACTTTTACCTGGCTTTTGACTAATAATCTCTAGTTTAGTTCTTTTTTCTTTAAAAAATTTATAAGAAACTTTTGATGATGTTAATTCATTTTGTTGTGCACTTGAACGAATCATATCAAAACTTTTAGTTCCTGTTACACGGTTTCCTTCTGAATCTACAACTGAAATACGAAATCCACTTACACGTTGTCGTATCTCACTACTATCTGATGGTATTCTAATGTAATAACAAAGTGTTCCCTCACATTCTTTAAAAACAGCTCCTGAACCACTACCAATTCCAGTATCGATCTTTGTATCATCAGCCCAAACACGTGGTATAAGACAAACTGCACTAATTAATGCAAATAATAAAAACAATTTGTATTTCACAATCATACCTCCTATGAAAAATCAAGGTTATCTTTCTTTCTCAAAAAATAAATCCATACTAAACAACCAATTATAATTGAACTTAATATATATATATAATACTTCATATAAAATCCTAAAATAATATTGATATCTTTAGGTTGTTCATCAACTGGTTCTTCAATTGGTTTTTTATCTTTCATTATTTTATAATTTTCTACTTCTTTCTTAAAATTGTTATAATTCATATTCATATTAATCCATTTTTGACATAATTTATATTCTTCAGCACCACTACATATAGGATCCTTATAATAAGGGTTATATGGTGGCAATGTTACATATTTACTTAATAAAACTTCACTATCACAAAACTCTTTTATATTATTATAAATGTCATAGCGAATAGTTTTACCTGATGAATATCCTTTTAATACTAATTCATTTTTACCTTTTATAACATCACTATAATAATAAAACTTATTATTAGATACATCACGAATATATATTTCGGGGTGCAAATTAACAAGAGTTATTGTAAATTCTACCTTATTATCTTTTTCAATATAATCAATTTTATAATTGATATTAGAAGCTATATTTTTTAATCTTGATAATTCTTGATAATCACAATAAGCTTTAACTTTTATGGGGAATGATATAATTAATATTACAAGCAATATGAACAAATATGCTCTTCTCATCATATCATCCTCCATTTTATTATTATAACACAAAACATAGAAAAAAAACAAAATTAAATGCTACTTTACACTTTTAATACATATTTATATTGAATATTACGAAGGTTAAAAACTAGGGCAATTTTATTAGCTTTTTTAACTTCATCTAATACTTCAATATAATAATCATCTTTAACCTTTACTTTAACAGGATTAATTTGTTTAAAACCAACTTTTTGAACTTTAGTTTTATCATCAATTTCATAAACTAATTCACCAAAATTATTAATGAATGAATAAATATTAGTAATTGGATTAACGGCTATTTCTTCGTCCCATTTCATTTTCCCATTTAAATACATAAGAGCCATATCATAGCGATTAGTAATATTAGGTTTTACATATTCATAAGAAGGATAACATTCATCTTTAGTAACACAAAAATTATATGTTAAACGATATTCATCATTAATTTCATATTTATCAATTTTAAATTCTACATTACCTAAAATACTATCATTTAATACCATTGTTTCTCCTAATTGAAATTCCTTAGTTTTACTAACAACATCTAAATTTTTAGGATTTAACCTAACACTAATCGTTTTAGGATTTAATTTTCTACTTACAACATTTACCTTATCAACATATTTAAAATACATATTATTAGATATTAAAAATTTAGGAACTTTATATACTAATAACCATTTAGTAAATTGATTAGGTAATAATTGATCTTCATAAACTTTTCCTAAATCAAATAAACGATCACGATAACTATAAACATGATAAAAAGCTTGATTATTAATAACTAATTGCGTTTTTGCAATATCTAATTTTTGAGCTTTAGAAAAATTATTTCTAACAGCTACTTCTAAAACAACTAAGGTTTCATTATCATTAACAATATCATTACCTTTATAATCTTTAGTAGTTAAAAAACTTTTATTAATTCTAACACTAAAATCGGTTGTTAAAAAAGCTTCCATTTCATTAAATACTTTATTATATACTGTTAAATTTAAATAAATAATAAAACATATAGTGGATAAAAATAATAAAATCCCAATATTAATTAAAAACTTATTTTCTATATAGGTATATTTTAAATACCTAAAATTACGACGTAATTTACGACGTAATTTATCAGTATCAAGGCTTACTTCAAACTCAAATTCTTCACGATCTTCTTCTTTAATATCTAATTGCGCCAAATCTTGTCCAAAATTAAATTTTCTTATATCAAAACCAGTTGCTCTTACAAACGTTATAACAACACTAAATGCTTGAGCAACTGAGCCAATAGTTAAAATATCACGTGCTAAACGAACTTGTCTAATATCCAATAAGTTGGTTTCCATTGCACCCAAAACAGAATATATATAGTTATAAAGAACTATCATAAGGATATAAATAATAATAAGAACTATATAAAATAAAATAGGTTTTTTCTTCAAAATCATTACTGACAATATAACTATTGAACCAAGAATAATTAAAAAAGGGGAAATAAACATATATGTATTAAATAACTTTCCCGTTAAATCTTGATTAATAACACTTTGGCTGGTTGCAATATATTCATTAAAAAATGATAATAATAAACCAGTACGATAAATTAAATAAGTTATTAAAATTGTTAAGATGATATGGAATAACTTAAAATGTTTGATAAAAAAAGCATATGGTTTTCTTAATATCATTTCCTCACACCCTTTTATTCTCTATATATATAGTATATCTTACATTTAATAAAAAAAAAAGAAAAATTATGTTTTTTCTTTTCAGTTGTGTAAATAATTATGTAAAATTTTTTATTAAATATTTATCAATTTTTATTTTATATAATAATTGTATTTTCTTAAAATTTTAAAAAATCAAAAACAACGCTTATGCATTGTTTTGAATGTATGTACATTATATTAATTTCATAATTGGTACAGGAGATGGGACTTGAACCCACATGGTATTGCTACCAAAGGTTTTTGAGACCTTCGCGTCTACCATTCCGCCACTCCTGCATAAAAAGATTATATCATAAATTATTATTTTAGAAAAATAATTTTATATAACTATTCTTCTTTATAACGTAAATCAAATAAATTTATCTTTTCTTCTGGCATTTCTATTTCTTCTAATTTAGGTAATTCATCTACACTATTAATTCCAAAATAATCAAGAAATTTAGGAGTTATCCCATATAAAATTGGTTTGCCTGGAGAATCAGATCTTCCTACTTCTTGAATTAAATTACGATTTAATAATTTACGAATAATATGGCTACTACTAACACCTCTAATCTCATCAATTGCCATTCTTGTAATTGGTGTATTATAAGCAATAATAACTAAAGTTTCTAAAGCTGCTTGACTTAAATTAGAGTTTTCATCTATTTCAATTAATTTTTGATAATATTCTTTATGTTCTTTTTTAGTAACCATTTTTAAATATTCACCATATTTTTGAATCATAACCCCATGATTTTCTTTTGCATATTCTGTTTCTAAACTTGCTATTACTTGTTTTAGTTCTTCATCATTAACATCTAAAATAGCTTTTATTTCTGATAAACTTATACCTTCATCACCACGTAAAAACAATAATCCTTCTAATACTGCAACTAAATTCATTTTATTCACATCCTTTGGCTGTTATATATATTTTTTGAAAATTATTTTCTTGAATAATATTTATTTCTTGTTTTTTAGCTAATTCTAAAATAGATAAAAACGTTACTATTACATACTCTTTTGTATATTCTTCAAATAATTCAAAAAACTCTATTTTTTTCTTTTCTTTGATTATTTTTTTTATTTCCTTACTACGAATAGCAACCGATAATTCTTTTCTAGTAATTGTAGTATCTAATGGTCCATTTTCTTGTTTTCTTTTTAAGAATTCATTAAACGCATTAATTAAATCATTAAGAGTAATATCATTATTAATTATTGGTTCCTTATTATCAGAAAAAACTGTTAAATTACTTGGTTCTTTACTATAAAATTGTTGTCTTTCTTCTTCCAATTGTCTTAATGCAGATGTTATATCTTTATATTGTTTGTATACTAAAAGACGATTAATTAATTTTTCTCTTGGATCTTCTTCATATTCATCATTATTTTCATTATTTTGATTAGGTAATAAAGTATTAGATTTTATTTCCATAAGTTCAGCTGCCATTACCAAATATTCACTAGCAATATTTAAATTTAATTTTTCCATTGCTAAAATATAATCTAAATATTGCTTAGTAATTTGTTCAATACTAATTTCAAATATATCTAAATTAGATTGTTTAATTAAATGTAAAAGCAAATCTAAAGGACCTTCAAATTGATTAATTGTTATTGTATAATTCATGATATCACACCCAAGCATTAACATTATATCATAAATTAAATTAAGACAACAACTGTTATTAATATGATTATCTAAGTTTTGTCAAATAAGAAAAAATATGATATTATAAACATAACAAAAAGAACTGAGATATCTCAATTTTTAAAAATTTTGATAAATTAAGTCTATTTGTTTATGTATAGACAAT
>JAAYOI010000086.1 GCA_012520435.1 Mollicutes bacterium | reverse complement strand
TAAAAAAGTTATATAATTGCTTAAAGCATCAATCCAAACGTAAATAACATGTTTAGAATCAAATGTTACGGGGACACCCCAATCAAATGATGTTCTAGATACACAAAGATCTTGAAGTCCAGGTTTAATAAAGTTATTAACAATTTCATTGCGACGACTTTCTGGTTGAATAAATTCTGGATGTTCATCTATATATTTTTCTAATTTTTTTGCATACTTACTTAATTTAAAAAAATATGCTTCTTCACTTGCGTAATTCACTTCTCTACCACAATCTGGACATTTTCCATCAACCAATTGTGATTGGGTAAAGAATGATTCACAAGGAGTACAATATAAACCTTCATATTTTCCTTTGTAAATATCGCCTTGTTCATATAATTTTATAAATATCTTAGCTACCATTTCTTTATGGGCAGGATTAGTAGTTCTAACAAATCTATCATAATCCGTATTCATTATATCCCAAATTCTTCTTACCTCAAGAGCAATTTCATCTACATATTCTTGTGAATTTTTACCGTTTAATTCAGCTTTTTCTTGAATTTTTTGACCATGTTCATCAGTTCCTGTTTGAAAATAAACATCATGACCAGTTAATCGTTTATAACGTGCAATAGCATCTGCTAAAACAATTTCATAAGTATTACCTATATGTGGTTTACTAGATGTATATGTAATGGCAGTGGTTATATAATACTTCTTTTGTTTATTATTTACATTATTAATTTGTGCTTCCAAGGCCACCAGTCCTTTCATTTAAAATTTCATCTTCATCATCAACAACTAAAAATTTTGTGAAAATTCCTTGAACAAAATGTTCACCTTTTTTTATTGTAAAATCTTTATCGCCATGATTTTGCATAGCAATCCAAATATGTCCTTCATTATCAATATTATTATAATAGTCGCTCTCAATAATACCTACTTGATTACACAAACGAACATTATACTTAAAACCTACACTACTTCTATTAACAATCATTAGCATTTCATCGGGTTGCATCCATACTTTTACACCAGTAGGTATTTTCTTAACTTCACCAGGCTTAATGACAAAATCATATATAGCAAAAAAATCATAACCAGCACTATATTTAGTTTGTCTTTTTGGTAAATTATATTCATTATATAATTTTTTATCATTGCTAACGTCTTTAGAAAATTGTTCAAAACTAATTTTCTCAAAGCCTCTTTTCATTTTTACTCCTCCTAACAAAAAAATCACATCCATGTATAAGGACGTGATTTACGCGGTACCACCTTATTTTATAGAAGCTTTTTTTAAAGATTCTTCTATACTCTCAAATATTTAACGCATATCTACGTTTTAGCCTACCTATCGACTAAACAGTTCCGGAACCATTCAGAGTATTTGATCTTCCTTGCTTTCACCTACCCAAGGTCTCTATAAAAGATCGCCTACTCTTCTTTCCTTCATCACCTTTGATATACGTTAATTATAACACAAAATAACTTATTCTTCAAGATATTTTCCTAAAAACTGAGAAGCTATTTTTGCTACTCTTTCTTCTATTTCTGTTATTTTTTCTTCGTTAGAAGCAATCATTACTAAACCAACCGCATCCCCATTAGCAATTATTGAACTAATAGTATATGTTCCGCTTTCTTCCTTTCCTTCAATAACACTATAATTTTTTTCATATTTTTCTAAAATGTTTTCCCTTCTAATTATTGAATTTTGTAGCTTTTCTGATATAGGTTTATTCAAATAATCTTTTTTTGATTGGCCTGCACATGCTATAACGGTGTTGGTATCGGTTATAATAATATCATGCTTAATAAATGAATATATGGCTTCCGCAAAATTTTGTGCAAAATCATTAATTTTATTCATTAATGAATGCTTTCTTAAAATAATATTTTCATCAGAATCAACATATATTTCTAAATTTTCGCCTTCTTTTATTCGCAATGTTTTTCTTATCTCTTTTGGAATAACTATTCGCCCTAGTTCATCAATTCTTCTAACTATTCCTGTTGCCTTCATTTTTTACCTCACTTTCTAATTACTATTTTGTCTTTTTTTAGACAATTTATACTTAACTGTTACTTGAAAATATGTTATGATTTAAAAACAAATATGAAAGGATGATAACATGGAGAAAATTTTAGTTTTTGGACATAAAAAACCTGATACTGATAGTGTTACTTCATCAATCGCTTTATCCTATTTAAAAAATAAATTAGGCTTTAATACCATTCCTATGGTTTTAGGTGATATTAACAATGAAACACAATTTGTTTTAAATTATTTCAATGTTGAAGTACCAAAATATTTAAACGACGTTAAACTACAAATTAAAGATATTAATTATCGAAAAAATTTTTTCTTGAATTATAAACAATCTATTTATGAAGCTTATCTTTATATGATTAAAAATCAAATTTCTACTTTACCAATTACCAATGAAGAACAAAAATTACTTGGTATTATTTCCATGAAAGATATTGCCCACCATCAATTTGATGATGGCTCATATCAATTATTTACTTCTTATCAAAATAGTAATTAAAACGAGAATTGTTAATACTAGCTGGAAAAATGATAAGGAAACAAGCTGTAGAAGAGATAAAAAAATACGTTCATTGGTATAACAACGAACGTATTCAAAAGAAATTTGGATACTTATCCCCTATACAATATAGATTAAAATTTTCCAATTAATTTATCTTTTTATTTAGTGTGTACTTGACAGGCACTAGCATCAATTACTAACTTTTTTTACTTGTTTTTTTATAATTTCTAGTAATTCTATCAAATAATATATAAAATGCTTATCCAATTTAACTATATCTAATGTTATTATTAATTGCTTATTCCTTAAACCAAAACGAAACATTCTAGAAAGACTACTTGCTTGAATAAATAATTCTTCACCATTTATTTTTTGTGTTAATTCTTGATTTAATGCAATTTCAATGAAATTTTTGGTTTGTCTAATTTTAGTTATATTTAATTCTTTAGCTAATTTTTCAAACCATTCTTCATACATATATATTAATAAACTTTCAGATACTTTGCCAAAACGATCTTCAATTTCTTGTTTAGTTTGTTTTAATTTCTCATAAGAATCAATCATATTAATTTTTTTATGAATTTCTATTTTTAATTGTTCATCATCAACATAATCATCATCTATTGTTGTTTCAACTTCAATTAAAGGCTGTTGTTCTTCAATTACCTCTTCTTTTGTTTCTGTTTCAATTCCTTTTAATTTATTTATTTCTTCATTTAACATTTTAAAAAATAATTCAACCCCCACTGTATCAATAAAACCAGCTTGTTCACTACCTAAAATATCACCAGCACCTCTAATTGACAAATCACGAGCAGCAATTGCAAAACCACTACCTAATTCAGTAAATTCTCTAATTACTTTTAATCGTTTTATGGCTGTTTCACTTAATATTTTGCGTTTATCATACATTAAGTAACAATATGCTATTTTATTACTTCGTCCCACTCTACCTTTAATTTGATATAATTGAGCAAGTCCAAAATGATCAGCATCAAGAATTATTAATGTGTTAACGTTTGGTATATCAATTCCTGTTTCAATAATAGTTGTACATATTAAAACATCATATTCTTTATTAGTAAATTTAAGCATTACATCTTCTAATTCAAATTTTCCCATTCTTCCATGGGCAGATACAACTCTAGCATCCGGCACTAATTTTCTTATTTCTGCAACTTTACCATCAAGATGTTCAATGTAATTATATAAAATATATACCTGACCACCTCGTGATATTTCTTTATATATGGCATCCTTAATTACTTGACTATTTTCTGCTAAAACATAAGTTTGAACAGGATAACGATTAATAGGTGGAGTTTCAATTATTGATAAACTTCTAATACCAGCTAAAGACATTTGAAGGGTTCTTGGAATTGGGGTTGCTGTTAAAGTTAAAACATCAATATTATTTTTATATTGTTTTATCTTTTCTTTATGCTTAACACCAAATCTTTGTTCTTCATCAATGATTAATAAACCTAAATCTTTGAAATCTACATCATCACTTAATAACCTATGTGTACCAATTACCATATCTATTTTCCCATTTTTTAATTTTTCTAGAATTTCCTTTGTTTCTTTTTTTGATACAAAACGATTTAATAAAGCAATGTTAACGGGATATGATTTAAATCTGTCTAAAGCATTAGTATAATGTTGTTGCGATAATATAGTCGTTGGACATAAAAAGGCAACTTGTTTATTAGAAAGAATTGCTTTAAAAGCAGCTCTAAAAGCAACTTCGGTTTTTCCAAAGCCCACATCACCACATAATAATTTATCCATTGAAACCGGTCTTTCCAATTCTCTTTTAATTTCTTCTGTTACTCGTAATTGATCTTCTGTTTCTTCATAAATAAATTCTTTTTCAAATTCAATTTGTTCTTTCGTATCTTTGGCAAATGCAAAACCTTTACTAGCTTCTCTAGCTGCATATAATTTCAATAATTCTCCTGCAATATTTTCAATTCTTTTTCTTGCTTTCAATTTCGTTCTTTGCCATTCAGTAGTACCTAATTTATTAATTTTTGGTACTACTCCCCCTCTTGATGCATATTTATTAATCATATCTATTTTTTCAACTGGAATATATAAACGATCATTATCACGATATTCTATTTGTAAATAATCTTTTTTTAGTCCATTTTTAGTTAAAGTTTTAATACCACAATATATTCCTATCCCATGAACATTATGGACTACATAATCACCTATATTAAGATTACTTATATCTTTGATTTTAGTTCCTATTCTAAAATTAGTTTTATATTGATAAACACTATCTTTTATATTAAAAAGTTCTTTTTCACTAATAACTACCGTATTATTAAAGATATAACCAGATGCAATATTTTTAATTATTATATTAATTTTTCCATCAAAGATTTCTTTTTCAGTAGTAAAAACTATTTTTTTATTTTCTAATTCATCAATAATACGATTTACTTTATAGCGACTAGAAACACATATTATAACCTTTTTATATTTTGATAAATAAGCATTTAAGCGATTATTTATTTCTTCTTTATTATAAATAAAAGGTTCAACTTCTTTAGAATCATAATTAATTCTTAATTTTTTATCCAATACAAAATTATCAAAATTAGTAAAATATATATAATTGTTAATTTTTATATCATAAAAATCATACATATATTTAAAATCACTAGGCCTATTAACGCTCAAGTTATAATTAAACATTTCATCAACAAGCATTTTATAGCTTACTTCTATTTGTTTATAGTCATCAAAAACAACACAACAATTATCAAAATAATCAATAATACTAACTGGAGTAAGATATTTTAAAAGATTATATTGTTTTTTTTCTTCTTCATCATTTTTGGCACCTAAAAACTCCGTACTAGGTACGATTAGGATATTATCTAATTTTTCAATTGTTAATTGCGTATCAACATTAAATATCCGAATAGATTCAATAGTGTCTCCCCAAAATTCTAAACGTACCGGATTGATACAACTAATTGGGAAAATATCTATTACATAACCTCTAGGTGCAAACTCACCAGTTTTATTAACGATTACTTCTTTACTATATCCCATTTCCATTAATTTATTAGTTATTTCTTTTATATTGTAACTTTGGCCAACTTCTAATTTTAATATGTTATTTTTAAAAATTTCTTTTGGTGGGAGGTAACGTAGAAAGCCCATCAAATTAGTAATGACTATTACTTTATTATCATTAATTATGTGATTAAGTGTTTCAATTCTCGTAATTTTTAATTCAGGACTAATAGCAATTGCTTCACTTGTTAAAAATTCATCCATAGGAAATAATAAAACACGGTCACTATAATTTTGTAAAATTTGATAAAATTGATTGGCTTCATATAAACTACTTGTAACTAAAAGAATAGCCTGATTATCCTTAATAAATTTATTATAAAGGTATAATCCTTTTAATTCATTAGTTAATCCTAATATTTCACAGTTTTTTTGAGGCTTTTTAAATATTTCCTTAAAAAAACTCATTTATACACCTCCCATCAAGATAGAAAAAAGATACTAATTAGTATCATCTTTTTGATTATATTTATTCATTAAATTATCAAAAGTTAATTTACAATAATCATCAAAAATATCTACAGCAATATCAGTAACTCTATCTATTATCTTTTTTTCTTCACTAGCGAATTCACCTAAAATATAATCTTTAGTATCAATATTCTTGTTGTTAGAAATACCTATTTTTAATCTTTTATACTCATTACTATTTAAATTTTGTTCTATATTTTTTAACCCATTATGCCCTCCAGAACCACCTTTATATTTTAATTTATAATTACCTAATTCTAAATCCAAATCATCGTGAATAACTAACATATTACTAATCTCTATTTTGAAATAATTTATAAAATCTTTAATAACTTCTCCAGATAAATTCATATATTTTTGTGGTTTTAATAAAATAACTTTTTCATCGTTTATTATCAAATCAATATATTTTCCACCAAATTTACTTTTGTTAATTTCTATATTATATTTTTTAGCAATTTTATCAATTACTATAAATCCTACATTATGTCTTGTATTTTTATATTCTTTTCCTGGATTTCCTAAACCAACCACTAACTTCATTCAATCACCTTTTTCTATATTGTGATAAATATTATATATTTCTTTTTTAGTCATATTTCGATCTTTTGCTACTAATTTTATTGCCTCTTTTTGATTATATCCTTCTTTTATATACATATGAACGTGTTCAATAATACTTATATTTTCATAATTACTACTACTGTTACCTTCAATAACAATTACAATTTCACCACGAACATCATTTAATTGATTTAAAGCTTCTTTTACTGTGCCTCGAAATATTTCTTCATGTATTTTAGTTATTTCCCGGGAAATACCAAGTTGTCTATTACCTAATATTTCATAGATATCTTCTAATGTTTTTTTTAGTCGATGAGGTGCTTCATATATAATAATAGTAATATCTAATTTTTTAATTTTTTCTAATTCTTTTTTTCTTTTTGTTTCTTTATTATCTAAAAAACCAAAAAAGGCAAAAGGTTGTGGCTTTAACCCTGAAACAATCAAAGCGGGAATTAAAGCTGTTGGCCCAGGTAAACCAACAACATTATATTTTTTATTAATTACTTCTTTAACAATTTCATATCCTGGATCGCTGATTAATGGTGTTCCACGATCAGTAATCAACCCTATTGATTTTCCATTTTTTAAAAATTCAATCACTTTTTCTTTATTCTTTTTTTCATTATATTGATAATTAGAAATTATTTCTTTCTCTATTTCTAAATGCCTACATAATTGTTTTGCAACTCTTGTATCTTCCGCCAAGATTACATCTACTTCTTTTAAAGTTTTTATTGCTCGAAGGGTGACATCATACAAATTGCCAATTGGGGTTGGAATTAAATACAATGTTGGTGTTTGGTCATAACTTTTTTGAATCATAATATCACCTACTCAAAATACTTTTTAATTTCGTCAGTATAACCACCATCACTATTATGAGTAATAAGTGGTTTTAATATTTTTAAACCTAG
>JAAYOI010000016.1 GCA_012520435.1 Mollicutes bacterium | reverse complement strand
CTATCAATATTTCAGCAATGTATGAAGCAGTACAAAAAGCCCTAACTCAAGCTAAATAGATTAAGGGGTAATAAGAAAAGATAAAATAGACTATGAATGTAAGTCTATTTTTATTTATTTTTATGATATAATAATAATGGTGAAAAAGATGATAAAAAAATTATTAATTACTATGTGTAGTTGTATTTTTATTGATCAATTAATTAAAATAATTGTTAGAATATTTGTAGATTTAAATGATTCTTATGTAATTATTAATAATTTTTTTTATCTTACTAGAGTTCATAATTTAGGAGCAGCATGGGGGATTTTAGCTGGTAATCGTTATTTTTTAATTTTTGTTGCATTAATATTTATAATTATTTTTTATTTTATTTTTATTAAAGATAAAAAAATAACTAATTTTGAAGCAATTAGTTATGGTATATTATTAGGAGGTATCATTGGTAATCTAATCGATCGTCTTATTTATGGTTATGTAATCGATTATTTAGATTTTTACCCATTTGGTTACAATTATCCCGTTTTTAATTTTGCTGATATGTGTATTGTTATATCAATAGTTTTAGTTGTAATAAAAATGATAAAGGATGATCATAATGGAAAAGTATATAATAAATAAAGAAGATAGTGGTAAGAGAATAGATACTTATTTAATTGATATTTTAGATATAAGTCGTAGTAAAATTCAAAAATTATTAAAAAAAGGATATATTCAAGTAAATAATAAAATGGTTAAAAATAGTTATCTTTTAAAGGAAAATGATATTATAAATGTTGATGAATATCCTGAAGAAGAAATGGATGTTAAACCAGAAAAGATGGATTTAGATATTGTATATGAAGATGATGATATTATTGTTATAAATAAACCAAATGGAATGATTGTTCATCTAGGAGCTGGTAATTATAGTGGTACGTTAGTAAATGGACTTTTATATTATTCCAAAAATTTAAGTAATGCTAATACATTTCGACCAGGAATAGTCCATCGTATCGATGCTTATACCACAGGATTATTAATGGTTGCAAAAAATGATAAAGCACATGAATTTTTAGCGCTCCAACTTGAAAAAAAGAAGGTGCATCGAAAATATTGGGCCCTTGTTTGGGGAGTTATTCCACATGATACAGGAACGATTAATGCTCCCATTGGAAGAGATATAAATAATCGTAAAAAAATGACAGTTACATCAATTAATAGTAAAGAAGCAATTACTCATTTTCGTGTTTTAGAACGCTATGAAAAGGCAACCTTAATTGAACTCACCTTAGAAACAGGACGTACACATCAAATTAGAGTACATATGAATTATATTGGTTATCCTGTTGTCAATGATCCTGTTTATGGTAATCGCCAATTAATTGATAATACGGGGCAATGTTTACATGCAAAGGAGTTAGGTTTTATTCATCCTACTACTAAACAATACATGGAATTTAATAGTGAATTACCAGAATGTTTTATTAATATTTTAAAACAATTTAAAAACTCATAAAATAAATTGTTAAAGTTAAAATAACTAAAAAGATATTCCAAATAATATAAGGTATTAACCATTTTGCACTAATAACATTTAATTTTCTTGTTTCATAATATAAAAATAAAGAACTAATTAAAATGGCGATAGCTGTAACAAAACCTAAAAAGGGACTTTTAAGACCAAAGAAAATTAAGGGAAATAATTGCGTAGCTAAATAATTAATCAATAATGTCTTATTATATTCTTTAATATTTGGATAATAATATTCTTGATAGATAATATAAATACTTCTTGTAATCATTATATATAAAAGTGTCCAAATGATTAAAAAGATAGTTTTAGATGGTGCAAAAAAAGGTAAATTTAGACTTTGATAATAATGATTATAATTATTTACTAATAAATTTCCAAAAAACCAAGGTATTAAAATAATCAAAAAAGTTAAAACTTTTTTCATATGGAATCCCCCTTTACATATTTTATGAAAAGCGATAAAATATTATGAATGTGAGGTGAATGACATGGAACAATTAATACTGAATCCTAGAGATGAAATAGTTATGAAATTATTACACTATTTCATTACTGAAGAAGGATATAATCCAATTGTTTTACATGGGGCGAAAGATGAAATATGGCTTGAAAAAATGGATGCCGATTATAAGATAATTAGAATATCTTCACAATATATTCACAATGATGAACAATTAAGTTTAGATATATATAAAACTAAGCAAATAATAAAAAATATTAAAAGAAAAACATTTGCTTTTAATATTAATGCTTTAAATATTTTTCTTAATTTAGGTGATAATGTTCATGTTAATAAAGATGAAGTAATTGATTATGGTAATATTAAATGTATAAATGTTAATGATATTAAAGATCTTAGTAAATATAAAATGATTATGGAATATTTTCCTAAAATTACTAAGAAGTTAGAATTTACTGAAAAAGGATTAGAGTTATTTATGAAAATTACTAGTGATATTAATCGTAAAAATGAAATAGATGCATCTCGTGCTGAAGATATATTTAAGCCTAAAAAACCAATTATGACCTATCTTTTAATGGCTATTAATACTTTGGTTTTTGTCTTAATGTATGTTTTAGGTAATGGTAGTAATGATGTTAATACATTATTGAAATTTGGTGCTAATTATGCTGGATTGATTAGAGCAGGCGATTATTATCGTCTTATTACTAGTTCCTTTTTACATATTGGATTTATTCACTTTTTATTTAATAATTATGCGATTTATATTGTTGGTTCCCAATTAGAAAGCTTCTTTGGGGGAATTAAATTTATTATTATTTATTTATTTAGTGCAATATCTGGTAATTTATTATCAATGATATTTAATTCAGGTATTAGTGCGGGAGCTAGTGGTGCTGTTTTTGGTTTATTAGGTTCATTACTTTATTTTGGATATCATTATCGTATTTATTTAGGCAGTGTTATTAAATCACAAATAATTCCTTTAATAATTATTAACTTATTAATTGGTTTTTCTATTTCAGGTATTGATAATGCTGCCCATATTGGTGGTTTAATTGGTGGTATTTTAATTACGATGGCTTTAGGAGTTAAATATAAATCAACTACTTTTGACAAAATAAATGGTTGGATTATAACAACTATTTATATAGGATTCTTAATATATATGGCTTTTATTGGTGCAGTTGCATAAAAAAACAATCATTCGATTGTTTTTATCTAAATCAGCACAATATAACTTAGAAAGAAGTAGAATAAATTATGAAGTAGCAAAATCCATAGAAGAAGAAAAAATGGATAAAATTATTGAATTTGCGGTACAAAAAGTTGTAAAAAAATTAAATATGAAGTTGATAATATTGATGAAGAAAATTTTATTGATGGAAAAAGAATTATAAGGGTGCATAAACCATTTGTTAAAGTTATACGTTGTCAACCACAAAAAACACCAAAACCAATAGTATATGAAGATTGGACATAATAAAAAATATCGGAATTATCCGATATTTTTTATAATTTACGATATAAACCAATTGCTTTACCTAAAATGGTTACATTATTTAAAATAATTGGTTCCATATAATCGTTTTCTGGTAGTAATCTAATATAACCATTTTCTTTATAAAATCTTTTTAATGTTACTTCATTATCATCAGTCATAGCTACAACTATTTGACCATTTCTTGCTTGATTAGTTCTTTCAACAATAACAATATCACCATCATAGATTCCAGCATTAATCATGCTGTCTCCACTAACTAATAGGGTAAACACTTCTTTATCATTAGGAATTAAGTAAGAAGGAAGAGAAAGATATTCATCAGGTCTTTCAATTGCTTCAATCGGACTACCAGCTGTAATTTTACCAAGTAAAGGTACATCTACAACTTTATTATCTTTTGGTATATATTCATTTTCAACTAATAATTCAATAGCTCTATTTTTAGTCTCCTCTTTTTTAATAAATCCTTTATTTTCAAGATTTGTCAAATGAGCATGGATAGTAGCAGGTGAGGAAACCCCAATAGCCTTACCAATTTCCCTAACAGTTGGTGGATAACCATAAGAAACAATATATTTTTTTATAAAGTTTAAAATCTCTTCTTGTCGTTTAGTTAATTCTTCCATTTATAGCCTCCTTTTACAATCCATGTACATTATAACACATAAAATGTAAAAAGTCAAACAAATGTTTGTAAAAAGGTATTGACACGAACAAATGTATGTGTTATGATTAAGACGCAAAGGAGGGATAGTTATGTTAGAACTATTAAAAAGTAAAATTATAATCGGTTTTATTCTTTTCATTCTTGGCATTACTTATGTAGAAGCAATGAATGTCAAGAAAATGGAAGAAAACACTAAGAAAGCGTGTGATAACTACATAAGTATGAATTTAAATTAATGATATTTTCCTTTATTATCTATTAAATTTTTGTTATAATATTAATAGATAATAAAGGGGTGGGGAAATGGCAAAGAAAAAAAGTGTGGATTGGCAAATTATTGATTATATTAAATCATTAGGAATTGATATGATTAATGAAGCTGGTAGTGGCCACCCTGGTATTGTTTTAGGTGCTGCACCAATTATTTATACATTATTTTCAAGACATTTAATTATAAATCCTAATGATAGTAAATGGCCTAATCGTGATCGTTTTATATTATCAGCTGGTCATGGATCAGCGTTGTTATATGCGACATTATATATGGCGGGTTATAATTTAACAATTGATGATTTAAAGAATTTTCGAAGAAAAGGTTATAAAACTCCAGGGCATCCTGAATATGGTATAACACCTGGTGTTGAAGTAACAAGTGGTCCTTTAGGACAAGGTTTAGCAACTGCCGTTGGTATGGCTTTAGGTGGTAAAATATTACAAGAAAAAAGTGTTTTACCAAAAGAAAAAGGAATGTTTGCTAAAACAAAAAATATATTTAATTTTAATGTATATGTTTTATGTAGTGACGGGGATTTAATGGAAGGTATTAGCTATGAAGCTGTTTCTTTAGCTGGTAACCTTGCCTTAGATAATTTAATAGTTCTATATGATTCCAATAATATATGTTTAGATGGTGAAACGAAAAAAACATTTACGGAAAATGTTTTAGATCGTTTTGCGGCTTTAGGTTGGTATACACAATATGTAAGAGATGGTGAAGATATAGATGAAATAAATAATGCGATTATTAAAGCAAAAAGAACTAATAAACCATCAATTATTGAAATAAAAACAACAATTGGTAAAGGTTCATTATTAGCAGGCACTAATGAAGTACATGGAAAAGCATTAGATAAAGAAGATGTTGAACAGTTAAAACAACAATTAGGAATAAATAGTGAACCATTCATTGTACCTGAAGATATCCTTCAAGCATTTAGAAAAAAGATAATGAATAATATTAAAGATAAATATGATGAATGGGTAAATGTTTATAATAAATTAGTTAATAATAATCCTTTTGCTTTTGATCTTAATTTAAATCCGGTTATAAATATTGATATTAATAGTATAAATTGGAATTTTTCTCCTGATTTAAAAGAAGCAACCAGAATTACTAATGGCGAAATTATGAATAAAATATGTGAATTAGTTCCTAATTTGATAGGTGGAAGTGCTGATTTAGCAAGTTCTACAAAAACTTATTTAAAAAATTATGAAGATATTACAGCTTATAATTATAAAGGACGTAATATATGGTTTGGTGTTCGTGAACATGCTATGGGAGCAATTCTAAGTGGTTTAGCTTTAACTGGTTTTCGTCCTTTTGGTTCAACCTTTTTAACATTCTCTGATTACTTAAAACCTGCCATTCGTTTATCAGCTATGATGAGTTTACCAGTTATTTATATTTTTTCTCATGATTCAATAAATATTGGACCAGATGGTCCAACCCATCAACCAATTGAACAATTGACAAGTCTACGTACTATCCCTAATTTAAAAGTATTTAGGCCAACTGATGCTCATGAATTAGTTGGTTGTTGGGATGTTATTTTAAATAATAATTATCCTAGTTGTTTAGTATTATCAAGAGCAGATATTAATTTACTTCCTGAAACTAATAGTCAAAATGTTAAATATGGTGCTTATATTGTAAGAAATGAAAAAGAAAAATTAGATGGTGTCATTATTGCTACTGGTTCTGAAGTCGCAACTGCTTATTATATTGCGAATGAATTATATGATACTAAAAAACTTGATATTAGAGTTGTTAGTATGCCATGTATGGAATTATTTTTAGAACAACCAAAAGAATATCAAGAAGAAATACTACCAATTGGTTATAAAAAGGTTGTTATTGAAGCAGGATCATCTTTTGGATGGCATCAATTTGTTTATAATAGTAAATATTTAATTACTATTGATAAATTTGGTATAAGTGGTACAAAAGATGAAGTTTTAGAAGATTGCAATTTTTCATATGCTCAAATAAAAGAGAAAGTAGAAAAGCTATTAGGTTAGTTTTCTACTTTTTTCATCATTTTTTGAAAAAAGGATTGATATGATAGGGAAGGTGGGATAATGCGTAAATATTATTTATTTGTTATTAAAAAAGAGTTTTCTAGAGTATATCAAGAAAATGCTGATACATTATATAAAACATTAGAAAATTTATATAAAATAAATCCTAAAAATTATAATTATGGCATATCTTTATATAAGCAATTATGCCTTCCTTTTAATGTTGAAGTTTTATCTAATTATTTTACACATCAACCATTAATTAAGAAAATAAATAATAAAAATAAATTTTTTTATCGTTCAAGAAAAGAATTTACTATTGTAAAAATAAATTATTCTTGTTGCATTGTTATTTCTAGTTTAAATTTAGCTTCTATTTTAAAACTTTTTGATTATTATTCAAAAGATATTTTTGTATGTGATTTTGAAAATAAAGATTATTTTTGGTTATCAAAACAATTTAATAAAAAATAATTTATGAATATAATTAAAGTATAAGACTTGATAAATATTCTATTATTTAGTAGAATGTATTTATAGAAAGGAATGGTAATAATGGATTGGGGAGCCTTTTTATTAGATTTATTAAAAGTAATTGGAGGATTAATTGTTGGTGTAGTTATAGGATTTTTTATTGCTCGTGCTTACACTAAAAAATATATGAAAAAAAATCCACCAATTAATGAACAAATGATTAGAGCAATGATGATGCAAATGGGAAGAACTCCAAGTCAAAAACAAATAAATCAAATGATGAAAGCAATGGCTAAATATATGGACTAGTCATTGTTTTTTTATGAGAAAGGAGAATTATGAAACCTATTATTGGTATTCTTGGAAGACCAGGTAAAAGTGAAGTTGGTCATGATTCAATGTATATTCATAAAAAAGTTAGTGATGCAATAATTAAGTTTGGTGGTATTCCTATCGTTATAATTCCCCCTATTATAGATAATTTTTATCAACATACAATTGATAATACTAAAAAATTAAATAATAAAGAAATTAAAGATTATTTAATGATATTAAAACAGTGTAATGGTTTGATATGTCAAGGTGGCGATAATTTTTATGATTATGATATATTGGCAATAAAATATGCTTATGAAAATGATATACCCCTTTTAGGAATATGTTTAGGAATGCAAACAATGGCATATACATTTGATGGTGAAATAAAAAAAATGGATGACTTATCACACTATAGACCAGAGGAAAAGCATGTTAATAATGTTATTTTGAAAGATACTTCATTATTAAAAAAAATATATGGTCAAAAGGAAATATTTGTAAATAGTCGTCATAAATTTCATGTTGTTAAAACAAAATTAGAGGTTGTTGGTTATAGTACAGATGGTATAATTGAAGCTATTGAAGATAATTCAAAGAAATTTTTTATTGGTGTAGAGTGGCACCCTGAATCAATGATTGAATATGATATATTAACGAGTAGGTTATTTGCTTATTTTATTGCTATGTGTAAATAGGGGGTCAAGTATGGATATTGCCACTTTGATTAATGTTATTGAAGGAAATTTAATAAATGAAGGGAAGATAGATAAAGAAATTAATAATATTGTCATTGATAGTAGAAAGGCTAATGAAGGAGATGTTTTTATTGCTCTTAATGGTAAAAGATGTAATGGTCATGATTTTATTAAGGAGGTAATAGAAAAGAAAGTTAGTGGTATTATTATTGATGAAGAAGTAGAGGATTTTAATACTGAAATTCCTATTATAAAAGTTGAAAATACTTATGATAGTTTATTAAGAATTGCAAGTTATCTTCGTAGTAAATATAATATTCCTTTAATTGCTGTTACTGGTAGTAATGGTAAAACAACAACTAAAGAATTAATTTATAATATATTATCAACTAAATATAATGTTTTAAAAAGTATTAATAGTAATAATAATCATATTGGAGTGCCTTTAACTCTTTTTGAATTAAAACCAGAACATGAAATAGTTGTATTAGAATTAGGAATGAATCATTTAGGTGAAATTAGAAAATTGTCTAATGTATGTAAACCAAATGTTGCAGTTATCACTAATATTGGAACTGCTCATATTGGTAATTTAGGTTCAAAAAAGAAAATATTTAAAGCTAAAATGGAAATTTTAAAAGGAATGAATAAAGGATATTTAGTTATTAATGGTGATGATAAATATTTAAAAAAAATAAAAAGTAGAAAACATATAATCTATAGATGTGGTTTTAAAGTAAATAATCAAATATATGCTTATAACATTAAAACGACTATTAATAAAAGTGTATTTGATATAAAAGTATTAGATGAAAATTATAAACTTACTTTTAATGTTCCTAGTAAACATTTAATTACTAATGTTTTATTAGCTATTCAAGTAGGGCTTTTATTTAAAATTAACATAAAAGATATTGTTAAAGTTATTGAAGAATATCAACCACTTGATAAAAGAATGAATATTATTAAATTAAAAAGAAATAATGTTATGATTGCTGATTGTTATAATTCTAGTTATGAATCATTAATAGGAGTTTTAGAACTTATAAAAAAGATACCAACTAATAAAGTTATTATTTTAGGGGATATTTTAGAACTTGGTAAATATAGTAAACGTATTCATTTAAAAATAGGAAAATATTTAAAAAAGATGAAAAACACAATAACTTTGTTAGTAGGTAAAGAAATGCAAGTAATTAAAAAATGTACTAAGCATTTTATTGATAATGAAGCATTAATTAATTATTTAAAAAATAAAACATTCTCTAATTCCATTATTTTAATAAAAGGATCAAGAAAAATGCATTTAGAAGAAATAAAATCTTATTTAGAAATTAACTATTAAGATTTTTTTCTTTTGGGATAATGGTTGAATAATGGTAAAAAATAATATATAATTACTACGAAGGAAGTGGCTTATGAAAGCAATATATGAGTTAATATATAAAGATAAAAATAGTAATGCCAGATATGGTAAAATTCATACTAATTATGGGATATATGAAACACCAATGTTTATGCCAGTTGGAACCCTTGCAACCGTTAAAACTTTAACACCTGAAGAATTAAAAGAAATTGGCTGTGGAATCATTCTAGCCAACACTTACCATTTATGGTTAAGACCAGGTGAAGATATTATTGCTAAAGCTGGTGGTCTACATAAATTTATGAATTATGATGGACCAATTCTTACGGATAGTGGTGGTTTTCAAGTTTTTTCTTTAGCTAAACTTAAAGATATTAGTGAAGAAGGAGTAAAATTTAAAAGTCATTTGGATGGTTCTGAATTATTTTTAACACCTGAACTTTCTATTCAAATTCAAAATAAATTAGATAGCGATATTGCGATGAGTTTTGATGAATGCCCACCATATCCTGTTACATATGAATATATGAAAAATAGTGTGGAAAGGACTTTAAGATGGGCTAAAAGAGGTAAAGATGTTCATACTAATGAAAAACAAGCATTATTTGGTATTGTTCAAGGTGGAGAATTTGAAGATTTAAGAAGATGGAGTGCTTTAGAAACAGTAAAATTAGATTTTGATGGATATGCGATTGGTGGAACTAGTGTTGGTGAAGATAAAGAAACGATGTATAAAATGATTGAATATTCAACTTCTTATTTACCAGAAGATAAAGTACGTTATTTAATGGGTGTAGGTGATCCGATTGATATTATTGAAGCTGTAATTAGAGGAGTTGATATTTTTGATTGTGTTTTACCAACAAGACTGGCAAGACATGGAAATGCTCTTACTACTTATGGTAAGATGAATATTAAAAATGCCCAATATAAAGAAGATTTTAAACCAATTGATGAAAATTGTGATTGTTATACCTGTAAGCACTATACAAGAGCATACATCCGTCATTTAATTACTTGTGATGAGTCATTAGGTGGAAGATTATTATCTATTCATAATATTCACTTTTTAGTTAAATTAACAGAAGATTTAAGGAGTGCTATTAAGGAAGATAAAGTAATAGAATATCGTGAAAAATTTTTAAAGAATTACCAAAATAAAGAATAAACCATTTAGTAATTATCATTTAAATAAAATTAATTTATTAAAAAATAGGTAAAAATTACCTATTTTCTTTTTCTTCTTTTTTTGAATTAATTCCAATAACACTACCAAACATTGTTGAAATAATAAAAATTAAATAATAAATAAGATCAGTTAATTTTATTTTATGATTTAGGCCTAAATAATTAAACAAAAATAAGATAAATAAGAAGATAATGGCTAGTTTTAAACCTGCTAACCATCCTTTATGATGACTTCTTTTACCTATTAAGATACCACCAATAAATAAAGATATAATTGGAATAATAAATTTAATAATAGTTACTACTTGATAATTAATTACATTGAAATAATTTAAAATAGTAACAATTAAAGTTAAAATTAAAATACTACCAATAATATATAACAAAGGTTTTAAACAATTTTTTAAAAAAAGCATAATATTCCTCCTGTTAAAACATATTCATTGCATAAAAAAATATGAATTTTATCATAATAAAGCAGGTGATAATATGTATTTTTTAATTATTATTAAAACAATAATTTTATATATTTTAGTAATTATTATATATCGTTTAAATGGTAAAAAAGAAATTAATCAATTAAATGTTATTGACTTAATTATCTTTTTTTTAATTATCCAATTAATAACCATTTCTATATGGACTAATCAATCAATTTTTATTTCATTTATTTCCATAATTATTTTAATTATGTTTCAATTATTATTTGAATATATTACTTATAAAAACAATAAAATAAAGCAATTTATTGATGGTAAACCAATTATTATTATTAAAGATGGTCAATTAAATTTTAAAGAAATGGTTAAAAGTAACTATCATTTAGAAGATATAATAAAAGAGTTAAATGAACAAGGAATAAAGAGAATTGAAGATATTAAACTAGCAACCATTGATAAAGGTAAATTATTAATTCAAGAAATGAATAATGAATATCCTATGCCGATTATATTAAATGGTTATATTGATTATTTTAGTTTAAAAAAAATAAAAAAAGATATTAATTGGATTAATAATATTTTAGATGAAAACAATTTAAGACTAGATGAAATATTTTATGCTTTTTATACTAAACAAAAAACCTTTATTATTAAAAAAGATTGAACAGAACATTTGTTTGCTTTTTTTGATAAAATATATTGACAATTCTTAATAAAAATTATAAAATTAAAATAGAGTAATAGAATAAAATACACAACATATGTTATGTTTGATATTTATAATAATTAGGATATTTAAATGGAGTAGTAAAAATCTACTCTATTTTTTAAAAGAAGGTGATTTATTATGGAGAAATCAAATCAATCTAATAATAGGGTAAGTATAGGTGATATTGTTCATTTAAATATTAAATTTGATAATGAAGCACCAGAAAATATTACTGTTAAATTAGTAGAACGCAATCCTAATTTAAATAGAGAAGATCTTTTAGAAATGTCGATTGCTAGTCCTGTAGGTAAAGCAATTTTGAATAAAAGCAAAGGAGCATTTATTAAACAATTTGTTATAAATAAAGAAATAGGTATTAATCGAAAAAGAATAAATGTTAAAAAGAAAATAAACATTAAAATAATTGATATTGAAAAAGGAAAAGAGAAAGTATTAAAAAAATAATATTAAAGGATAAAAATTATCCTTTTTTTAGTGTTTTTTTTATTTCTAAAGCATGATGTAATGTTACATAGATAATATTTGAACTAATAGCAATAATCAATCCCCATAAGCCTATTTTAAGCAAAGAACAAATAAATAAAAGCATAGTTCTAATAAGCATTCCTTGAAATGTTCCTTTCATAGCACTTTTAGCTTTTCCCATTGCTTGTAGGCTACTAGTAAGAGGTGATTGAATATAATGAAGAAGAAATATTGGGGCAAGAGTGCGAATATAATTAATTCCTTCAGTTGTGTTATAAATTATTTTTAATGGTAATTCAGGTATTAATTCAAAGAAAATAGTTACTGGGATACCAATTAATAATGATAAGAAAAGAGCTTGTTTGATTTTATTTTTAGTATATTTTAAATTATTATGACTATAAGCATAACTAACAACTGGTATTAAAGCTTGAGAGATAGCTAAAGTAAAAAAAGATGGAAGTAATAATAAAGGCATAACATAACCATTAATAATACCATATTGATAAATAATAAAATGATTAGTATAACCACTTTTTAATAAACAAAAGGTGAGAATAATTGGTTCAAAAAAATAACCAATATTACCAATTAAACGACTACCAGTAGTAGGTAAACTAATACTTAAAACATCTTTAATATCAGTTATATTGGGAATAAAATCTTTTTTAGTTAAATTAAATTTTTTAGGTAAAAAAATAAATAAAACAATTATGGAGGTTAGTTCACTAAAAATATTTGATAAAATCAAAAAAGCAACCGCATATTCCATACCTTTTAGTAAAAAAAGGGGAACACCAATAATAATAGTAATTAATCTAATTATATCTTCGGTAATATTAGAAAGAACATGAGGAAACATTCTTTGTTTACCAAAAAAGTAACCACGAATAATATTTGAAATACTAATAAAAGGTAAAACAAAACCAATACATATTAAAGCATAATAGGTTCTTGGTTCTTTTAATAAATAATAAGCAAGAAAACGACTAGTAAAGATTAGGAAAAGCATAATTATTAAATTAATTATTAAAGCTATGGGAATAATAGAAAGAATTAAGTTTTTATTATTTTTTTTATCTTCACTAACTAATTTAGAAATCGCAACTGGTAGTCCTAATTGCGCAATCGCAATTAATAACATAAAAGTAGGAGAAATAAGCATATATATACCAATACCTTCAGTACCAATTAATCTTGTCATAACAATGCGAATAAGCATACCCAATATTTTCGTAATACAACCACCAATAATTAAAATAATTGTTGATTGGATAAATTTGCTTTTTTTCATAATTTCTCCTTTAAAAAAGTTTCATTTTCATATATAATATATATGTATGAGATAAGTAAATTATTTATAGGAGGATTTATGGAAGATATTATTTTTAATTCCTTAGAAGAATTATATGAACGTCTTAAACCTGCTTTATTAACTAAAAAAGAAGATATGAAAAGAAAAGGATATGATTATATTAAAGAAGAAGATATTTGGAATTATTTAAAAGAAGTAAAATGGAAAAATTCTAAAGATTTAATGCTTCATGAAATGGTTAGTGATGTATTAAATGCAGATGATTATGTAATAGATCAATATTTAAAAGAAAAATTAAATTTAAGAAGTAGAAAAATATATTTTGATGTTGAAAATAACTAGGAGGCTTTTATGAAAAGGAGTAAGAGTAAGAATAAGAAAAAACTTATTCAAAAATTAGGTTTAATCATTATAATTTTAGCACTCACTACTATTTTCTTTATACCAGTTTTAAATAATACTAAACTTGGTTTAGATTTAGCTGGTGGTTTTGAAGTTTTATATGAAGTAAAAAGCATTGATGGCGGTAAAGTAACTAGAGGAATGCTTACTAGTACATATAAAACGATTAGTAAAAGAATTGATTCGTTAGGAGTAATGGAACCTAATATTATTGTTGAAGGTAATAATCGAATTAGGGTACAACTTGCTGGTATTACCGATTCTGAAGAAGCAAGAAAGATGTTAAGTCAAGTTGCGAATTTAACCTTCCGTGATACCGATGATAATTTACTTATGACTAGTGATGTTTTAAAAAGTGGTGGGGCCAAAATAGGACAAGATGAATATGGGCGTCCAGCCGTTGCTTTAAGTATTAAAGATAAAGATACTTTTTTTGAAGTGACTAAAAAAGTAAGTGAACAAACGGAAAATATGATTGTTATTTGGCTTGATTTTGAAGAAGGTAAAGATAGTTATAAACAAGAAAAAGATAAATGTGGTACTAGTGGTTCTAGGTGTTTATCAGCGGCTATGGTTAGTCAAGGGTTTGCTAGTGATGTTATTATTCAAGGAAATTTTACTTTAAAAGAAGTGGAAAATTTAGTTGATTTAATTAATTCTGGTAGTTTACCAACCAAATTAGAAGAAATATCATCAAAAACAGTTAATGCTTCATTTGGTGTAGACTCTTTAAATAAAACTGTTATCGCAGGAATTGTTGGTATAAGTTTAATTATGCTTTTTATGGTTAGCTTATATAAATTTGCAGGCTTTATTGCTAGTGTTGGTTTATTTATCTATGCCTTTTTAACTTTTTTAACATTCTGGTTAGTAGGGGGAGTTCTTACTTTACCAGGAATTGCTGCTCTAGTTATTGGGATTGGGATGGCTGTTGATTCAACAGTTATTACTTTTGCTCGTATTAAAGATGAATTAAAAGAAAATTACCCATTAAAAGATGCTTTTGTAAAAGGAAATAAACAAAGTTTTACAAGTATTCTTGATTCTAACCTTACAACCTTACTGGCTGGTATAATTCTTTTCATTTTTGGTGAAAGTAGTGTTAAAGGTTTTGCTACCATGCTTAATATTAGTATTATTGTAACAATGTTAGTTATGGTTTATTTAACTAGATGGTTATTAAAAATATTTATTGATACCGATTATTTTAATGATAAAAAATATGCATTTGTTGGATATAAACCAATAAATGAAAGAAATAAATTTATTCAAAAATTAAGTAATAAGTTTGACAATTTTGATTATGTTAAACCTAAAAATAAATTTTATCTATCATCTAGTTTGATTATTTTAGCTGGTCTTATTGTAACTTTAATATTTGGATTAAAATTGGGTATTGATTTTAAAGGTGGTTCATCAATAACCTTAAAATCGGAATACATTATTAAAGAAAAACAATTAAAAAGTGATATTAAAGAAATTGGGTATGAAGCATATGAAGTAGAAATTTTAGATGATGCTCGTACATCAATTATAAAAATCGATCATACATTAAATAAAGATGAAATTTATGAAGTAGAAAAGTATTTTGGTAATAAATATAATGCGAAGACAGATATTGGGGTAGTTTCTAATATCGTTAAGAAAGAATTAACCAAAAATGCCATTATATCTTTCTTACTTGCAGCAATTGGTATGATTGTTTATGTATCATTACGCTTTACTTTTAGTTATGCGGTAGGTGGAATTGTGGCTTTATTCCATGATGTTTTTATCATGATTGCCTTATTTGGTATTTTAAGATTAGAAGTTGATAGTATGTTTATTGCTGCTCTTTTATCAATTATTGGTTATTCGATTAATGATACGATTGTTGCTTTTGATCGTATTCGTGAGAATATTAAAGCAATGTATAAGAATAAAATTAAAAAGAAAGAAGATTTAATTGATGTTGTAAATACTAGTTTAATTCAAACCGTAGGACGTAGTATTGTAACTACTATTACAACTTTAATTCCTGTTATGATGTTAATTTTGATTGGTTCCCATGAAATTTTTAATTTTAATCTAGCCCTTCTTTTTGGTCTTATTTCTGGTGTTTATTCATCGGTGTTTATTGCAGCACAATTATGGTTAGATTTAGAAAAGAAAAATATTGGTAAACCAATTAAGAAAAAATGGTATGAAGACATTGAAAAAGAACCAGAAGAATTAAAGATAAAGGGGATAAATTCATAATAAGGAAAGTGATAAAATGGAAAAAAAAGATGTCACTTTGACATTTGATGATTTAAGAGATAAAGTTATTACTTATATTAAAGATGAAAAAGAATTAGAACTAATCACTAAAGCATATATGTTTGCATATAAAAAACATTTTGGGCAAAAACGTTTAACAGGGGAAAATTATATTGAACACCCTTTAAATGTAGCCTATATATTAACAGGGATATTTGCTGATAGTGCAACTATATGTGCGGCTTTACTTCATGATGTATTAGAAGATACTGATGCTACGATTGAAGAAGTAAGAGAAAAATTTGGTGATGAAATTACATCTTTAGTTGAAGGGGTAACTAAAATTAATAAATTAAATTTTACTGGTGATACCGAAACAGTAATTGCCAATCATCGAAAGATTTTAGTTGGACTTTCGGAAGATGTACGTGTTATTATTATTAAATTAGCTGATCGCTTACATAATCTTCGTACTTTATGGATTCTTTCAGAAAAAAAGCAAAAACAAAAAGCTAAAGAAACGCTTGATATTTTAGCGCCAATTGCCCATCGGCTTGGAATGAATCAAATTAAAAGTGAATTGGAAGATTTATCACTTCGTTATTATAAACCAGATATTTATTTTTCGATTGTGGAAATGTTAAATAAATCGAAAGTAGAACGTGATAAAATTATTTTAGAAATGAAAAATAACGTTTCAGTTCTTTTAAATGAACATGGTATTAAACATGAAATTAAAGGAAGAGCTAAAAGTATTTATAGTATTTATAAAAAATTAGATAAAGGAAGAAAATTTAGTGATATATATGATTTGCTTGCGCTTCGTGTTTATGTTGATACGGAACAAGAATGTTATCAAGCTTTAGGTATTATTCATTCAAAATATAAACCATTACCAAAACGTTTTAAAGATTATATTGCGATGCCTAAAACAAATATGTATCAGTCTTTACATACAACCGTTTTTGGAATCGATGGTAATTTATTTGAAATTCAAATTAGAACTTATGAAATGGATAGGGTAGCTGAATATGGTATCGCATCCCATTGGTCATATAAAGAACAAGGTAGTGGTAAGATTACGATTCAAAATGAAATGGAAAAGAAGCTTCAATTTTTCCGTTCTATTATTGAATTAAAAAATGAGGAACCTAATGAAGAAAAGTTTGTCAAATCAGTTAAAGAAGATGTTTTAAAAAATACCATTTATGTTTTTACCCCAAAAGGCGATGTAATAGAACTTCCTAAAGGTTCAACACCAATCGATTTTGCCTATAAAGTTCATAGCGATATTGGTGATAAAATGGTTGGTGCTTTAGTAAATAATAGTATTGCACCTCTAGATTATAAATTACAAGATAATGATATTATTAAAATTATTACTAATAAAAATTCGGCTGGTCCTAGTCGAGAATGGCTTAATATTGTTAAAACTAATCAAGCCAAAAATAAAATTAAAGCCTTCTTTAATCGGATTGATAAAACAGAAATACTTAAAAAAGGTGAAGAAATTTTTACAAAAGAATTACGTAAAAGAAAAATACCATATAATGACTTTATGACTAATGAAAATATTGATAAAATATTAGAAGAATTAAGGTATAATAGTATTGATGATTTATATTTTAATATTGGTAATGAAAATTTACCAGTTACCCAAGTTATAAATATTATTTATAATGAAAATGATAGCAAAGAAGAGATTATTTTAAGAAAAAGACAAAATCGTGAAGTTGATTTACCAACTATAAAAAATGATATAATAGTAGAAGGAATAGATGAAATAAAAGTCAATTTAGCTGGTTGTTGTAAACCTATACCTGGTGATGAAATAGTAGGATATATAACTAAAGGTTATGGGATAACGGTTCATCGTTTATCTTGTCCCAATATTAGTGATTTAGAAGAAAGACTTATTGAAGTTAAATGGAATAACAATCTTGATAAGAAATATCCAACTAATATTTTAATTCATACGATTGAAAGTCATAGTATTTTAATGGATATTATTGCGAAAACTACTAATAATGATATTAGTGTTCAAAGTATTAATATCATTAAATCTAATGATGCATTTATGTATGAAATAACGGTTTTAGTAAGTGATAAAGATAAATTAACCAAATTTATGAATGATGTTGATAGTATCCCTAAAATTCTTGATGTTGAAAGGGCGATTAAATAATGCGAGTGGTTGTCCAAAGAAGTTTAGAATCTAGTGTTTCCGTAGATTCAAAAATAATAGGTAAAATCGCTTATGGATTAGTTGTCTTAGTTGGCTTCACCCAAGGAGATAGTATAGAAGATATTGAGTATATGGTTAATAAAATTATTAATTTACGTATTTTTGATGATGAAAATGGTGTTATGAATAAATCATTATTAGATGTTAAAGGAAGCATTTTAAGTATATCGCAATTTACTTTATATGGCGATGCGAAAAAAGGAAGACGTCCTAGTTATGATAAAGCATTAGAAGCTAGTCAAGCTAAAATTTTATATGATCAATTTAATGAAAGTTTAAAACGTCATGGTATTAAGGTTGAAACAGGTATTTTTGGAGTTGAAATGAAAGTAAATATTGTTAATGATGGTCCAGTGACCATTATTATAGAAAGTAGGGAATGATATGATAAAAAACAAATTGGATTTTAAATTAATTAATCTTGTACTCATTGTTCTAATTGTTTATCTAGTACACCAAACAGGATTTTTATGGCTAGGAATTGTTAATAAATTGTGGAAGATTTTTATGCCTTTTTGCTTAGCCTTTATTGTTGCTTATGCATTGTATCCACTTTTAAAATATTTACAAAGCAAAGGCATACCTAAAGGATTCGCAATATTTATTATTACCGCAATCATTATTGGTCTTTTATCATTTGTTATTCTTTTAGTTGCGCCTCTTTTAGTCGAACAACTTGCAAGTCTATTTAACAATATTATTACTTTTTTAAGAGAGGTTTCAACCGAATCAGACCTTAATTTAGGACCACTTCAAGAATCATTAATTAAAACCTTTAATGAAATTATTTTGGGATTAGGAAAATATGTATCAGATGGAGCAATTAATGTTATTAATGTATCATTGGAAGTTATTACTATTGCTCTTATTAGTTTTTCAGCTGCTATTTATTTCTTAATTGATATGGATGAAATAAAACAACGTTTTAAGAAATTTTTAAAGCGAAAATCTAATAAAACATTTCTTTATGTAAAAATATTAGATCAAGAAATGAAATTATATTTAACAGGTTTTCTTAAAGTATTATTTATTAGTTTAATTGAATATACAGTTGTTTATTATGTTATTGGTCATCCAAATGCTTTATTATTAGGTTTCTTAGCTATGCTTGGTAATTTAATCCCATATTTTGGTGGAATGTTTGTCAATGTTATTGCTGCTATAACAGCTTTTGTAGCGGTTCCATTCCCAGCTGTCTTCATTAAAACCTGTGTTGTTTTCCTTGTTTTATCTGCTGTTGATGGTTATATTATCAATCCTGCAGTTTATGGTAAAACTAATAAAGTTCATCCATTAATTGTTATCTTATCTGTTTTTGCTGGTGGTATTCTTTTTGGCTTTATTGGTATTATGTTATCTTTACCACTTGCGATTTTTGTGATAACTACTTATAAGTATTATAAATTAGATATTACTGAAAAAATTGAAGATATTCGTGAAGGTAAAATTAAGAAAAAACATTCTAAAAATTAATATTTGTTTAGAGGAGTAAATGTTATAATAAGGATCAGAGAAAATGTGGTTGGTGCGAACATTTCCTTATTAATATTGAAGACACTAAACGATAAATATGCGTGTAACTTGCGTTAAAAGTTAGAGGGTATAGAATTATTTTCTATAAAATAAGGTGGTACCGCGGGAAATCTCGTCCTTATATATTAAATATAGGGACTTTTTCTGTTATAATAAGAAAAGGAGGAAGAATATGTTACAAAAACCTAAAGGAACATATGATGTATATGGTGAATATGGTAAAAAAATATTATATTTAGAAGCCATTTTACAAACTTTAATGGAAAAATATAATTATGAATATTTTCGTACACCAATTTTTGAAGCAAGTGAACTATTTCATCGTGGATTAGGTGAAACAACTGATATTGTTTCAAAAGAAACATATGATTTTAAAGATCGTGGTGATCGCTTTATGACTTTAAGACCAGAAGGTACGGCTGGGATTGTTCGTAGTTTTATTGAAAATAAAATGTATGGAAGTCCTAATATGCCTGTAAAAGCATGGTATTATGGTCCAATGTTTCGTTATGAAAGACCACAATCTGGTAGATTTCGTGAATTCTATCAATTTGGAGTAGAAGTGTTTGGTAGTAATGATCCATTAGTTGATGCTGAAGTAATTAGTGTTGCTGTTAATTTGTTTCGCCTATTAGGTTTAAAAGGAATAAAAGTAAATATCAATACCTTAGGAGATACTGAATCAAGAAATAATTATAGGGAAGCATTATTAAAGTATTTTAAGCCATATCTTAATGATTTATGTGAAGATTGTAGAAATCGATATACTAAAAATCCATTAAGAATTCTTGATTGTAAAGTGGACGCTGATAAGGATATTATGAAGAATGCTCCTAAAACAATTGATTACTTAAATATAGAAAGTAAAGAACATTTTAAGAAAGTTCAAGAATATTTAAAAGCATTAGAAATTGATTTTGAAATAAATCCTAATATTGTTAGAGGATTAGATTATTATACTCATACAGTGTTTGAAGTAGAAGCTAATATTCAAGGTTTTGGTAGTCAAAATGTTTTATGCGGTGGTGGTCGTTATAATAATTTAATTACTAATCTTGGCGGACCAGAAACGCCTGGTGTGGGATTCGCTATTGGTATCGAAAGATTATTAACAGCCCTAGAATTTGAAAAAATTGAATTAGATATCAATATAGGAATAGATGCTTATATCATTTCAATGAGTGAAAAAGAAAAAATAGAAGCCTTTAAATTACTTCAAAATTTAAGATTAAATGGCTTTAATTGTGATATGGATTATATGAATCGTAATTTGAAAAGTAATTTTAAACAAAGCGAAAGATTAAATGCAAAATTTGTTATAATTATTGGTGAAGATGAACTTAAAAATGATATATTAACAATTAAAAATAATATAACTAAAGAAGAATATAAAATAGATAGTTGTTATATTATAAATTTCTTAGATGAAAAGCTAGGTGATTTTGATGAATAATCGTGATAATTTTAATAAAGAAATAACAGTTAGTGGTTTTGTTGAATCATTAAGAGATTTACCTTATGTTCAATTTATAGTTATTCGTAATGGTACTGAAAGATTACAAATTACGATTGAAAAAGAAAATGAGAAAATGCAAGTTTTAATACCAATTGTATCTTCTTTAACCCTTGAAAGTACAATTAAAGTAACAGGTATTTTATTAGAAAATCCAAAAGTAAAATTAAATGGTATGGAATTAATACCTAGTCAAATTGAAGTAACTAGTGTATCATTTCCAGAATTACCAATAAATATTAAAAGTAAAGACAATACTTTAAGAGAAACAAGATTAGATTATCGTTTTCTTGACTTAAGAAGAGATGACAACCATTTGTTATTCAAATGTCAAACAACTTTACTTGCAGTTATGCGTGAATATTGGGTAAATAATGGTTTTATTGAAATAAATTCGCCTAAAATTTCTAGTGCTTCTGCTGAAAGTGGAGCCGAAGTATTTAAACTAGATTATTTTGGTAAACCAGCATGCCTATCGCAATCACCACAATTTTATAAACAAATGGCAATGGCGGCTGGATTTAATAAAGTTTTTGAAATTGGACCAGCTTTTAGAGCAGAAAATTCCCATACCTCATATCATTCTGCTGAAATCCAAATGATTGATGCCGAAATTGCTTGGATTGATAGTGTCGAAGATGTCATGGATATGGAAGAAAATTGGCTTCGTTATGCTTTTTCAAAATTAAAAGAGAAACATGGTGAAGAAGTTAAGAAAGTTTTTGGAATTGAAATTAGTGATGCTAGTAATCCATTCCCTAGAATTACTTTAGAAGAATGTAAAAAAATAATTAAAGAAAAATATCATTATGTATCTGAAAGAAAAGATGATTTAGAACGTAAAGAAGAAGAATTAATATGTAAATATGTTAAAGAAAAATATAATAGTGATTTTGTCTTTATAACCAAATGGCCATTTGATGCAAGACCGTTTTATCAAATGAAAGATAGTGAAGGTTATTCAATGAGCTATGACCTTTTATATAAAGGTTTAGAAATAACAACCGGCGCTCAAAGAGAACATCGTCATGATATTTTAAAGAGTCAAATAATAGAAAAAGGATTAGATTCTAAAGATTTCGAATTCTATTTAGATTTCTTTAAATATGGATGTCCTCCTCATGGTGGTTTTGGTTTTGGGCTTGCGAGATTAATGATGCAAATATTTGAAATAGATAATATTAGAGAAGCAACCTATATTTATCGTGGTCCAACCCGATTAAATCCATAATATCTATAGTATGACTATAGATATTATTTTGTAAAAATGTGTAAAAAAGTAATTAAAATAAAGTTATATAATACCAAAAATAGATTAAAATGTTATAATGAAAGTGATAATATATTAAGGAGTGTTGATATGAGAAGAGAAGGGTTTAGATTATATGCGATATTAAGGGTATTAGGTATTTCAGGATTAATAATTGGAATTACTGGATTTTTATTATTAAATATTATTGATAAAATTAGGAAGAAATCATTTACTGATATTTCATATGGAATTGTTTCAGCCGCTGAATATAAATATGCCTATGATGTGTTAACTGGTTCATCTGGTGAAATGATCTTTAAGTTTGATGATGAAGAAGAATTTAACGAAGAAGGCAAAACATTAGATTATAAAGGTGATAAACCAAAATATGGTATTATCAAAGTCAATAATATTGGCCAAGTATTTATTGCTTTATATGATGGTAAGTATTGTTCAACTAAAGATTTTGAGGAAGCTGATATAACAATAACTAAAAAAAGAAAAAAAGATTGTTATGATTTTGAATAAAAAAACTTATTTACATAAGTTTTTTTTGTTGTCTTTAAAAATATTATAAGATATACTAATATTGGTGATTTTATGGAAAAATATCGTGAAGTTGAAAGATCAATTATTAAAAAATTTCGTAAAGAGATATGGGCAAAATTTGTTAAGGCTATAAAAGAATATGAATTAATTAAAGAGAATGATAAAATTGCGGTATGTATTAGTGGTGGTAAAGATTCAATGTTGCTTGCGAAATGTATGCAAGAATTAAAACGACATGGACAAATTAGTTTTGATTTAGAATTTATAACAATGGATCCAGGATATCATCCTAATGATTTAAAGTTAATTAAGAAAAATGCAGAAACTTTAAATATACCAATTAAAATTTTTAAAACGGATGTATTTGAAATTGTTAGTAAATATGGTTCTGATGAACCATGTTATTTGTGTGCGAGAATGCGTAGAGGTTATTTATATAGTAAGGCTCAAGAATTAAGGTGTAATAAAATCGCCCTTGCTCATCATTTTGATGATGTTATTGAAACTATTTTATTAAATATGTTATATAATGGTCATTTTCAAACGATGATGCCTAAATTAAAAAGTACTAATTTTAAGGGTATGGAATTAATAAGACCATTATATTTTATTGATGAAAAAGATGTAAAAAGATGGGTTAAATACAATGAATTAGAATTTATTAATTGTGGTTGTATGGCTACTATTTGTTTAACTGCAAGTAAGCGTGCAGAAATGAAAAATTTAATCAAAGAATTTGAAAAATTAAGTCCTTTAATTCGTAAAAATATTTTTACAGCGACTACTAATATTAATTTAGATGCCGTAATCGCTTATAAAAAAGGTAATAAAAAATATTGTTTTTTAGATAATTATAATAACGAAAGTAAATGTTAATATACTTTTAGTTAATATTGTTTCAAAAAAGATTAAATTATGATATAATTAAATCAGCCTAGAAGATCGGACAGCCAAGTTAGAAAAACCGCCATGAATAACGACATTGGGAGTCTAATTTATAAACGGTGTTGAAAACTTACCATTGAGTAAGAATCCTAAAGTTTATAATGTGACGCCCACCTTGGAAGCAGGGTTTTATCGTTAATATGGCAACCATCTTTTGGGTTTTTTTGTTTGTAAAAAAAATATGATTATCTAAGTTTTGTCAAATAAGAAAAAATATGATATTATAAACATAACAAAAAGAACTGAGATATCTCAATTTTTAAAAATTTTGATAAATTAAGTCTATTTGTTTATGTATAGACAAT
>JAAYOI010000085.1 GCA_012520435.1 Mollicutes bacterium | reverse complement strand
TACGATTTTTCCTTTTCTTCTAATGTCTATTTCTTTTGTTTTCCCATAAAAAACACCTCCAAAGTTCTTCTAAATAAATTTTAACATATTCTTTTTATTTAGTGTGAACTTTAGAGGTATTATAATCTTTAAGCCATTTTTTATTTTTTTGTATATGATCTATCTGAATATCTATTAATTAAACTTAATTTAATTATTCTTGCATTTTGATATTTAATTTTATCAACGTTTTTATCAATTGTAGCAGAATGTTTTTGGCTTTCTAAATGAGTTACAAACAATTTACATAAAGCAAGTAAAGAATCAAAACTATCTTTATTTATTTTATTATCAAGTAAAATGTTTGGTACATCTTTAATGATTTCTTTACAAATGGCGTATAAATGATAAATTTTATACTCAGGATTATATTTTTTACTTATAGTTTTTTTCATCTCTATTAAAAAATCATAAAATGTTTCATAATAGCTAAGATATAATGGTTTATAAGTTCTATATTTATTAACAGTAGAAGTTTGAATAAATTTTTTAACTTTAAAATAATCATTAATATTATTTATTTTTATTGGTTCTTCTTTTGTTTCAGGAAGTTTAACTTTATTATACATTTCCCATAATTTTTGATATTTTTTGGCAATTTGCTTTCGTTTCCATTGAGTAGGACTAAATTCACCTTTTGGAATCATAATAGATATTTCTTCTATTATGGGATTAAGTAATGGATCTTCGCCTATTGGAATTTTATTTTCAATTGCATTTTGTAAAATAGTAGTAACTTCATCAATTAATGATTCAAGAGTATCCCAAGTAAAACTCTTTGTAGGATGTGTTATTTCATATATAAATTTATACATATCTAAAAATATCGTACTTTTATTATCCATATTAAAACCCCTCTGTTTTTTTGAAATATTATAACATAATTATTTATATTTTGAAATATATTTATTATTTTTATAAAAAACTGCACTATAGTGCAGTTTAAATTTAGGTTAAATATTATGGTTCTTCATTCATACTTATCTCTTCTTGTGATTCATCCTCATTATTATTATCGCCAGTTTCGTTGTTTTCAGTATCTTCACTAGATTCGGTAATTGGTTTAATATATTTTATTTCTAAAGTATCTTCAAGCAAATCAAATATACTTGTTCCTGCTTCTTTGCTTTGATATATTACTTGGCCGGCTTTAGTTGCATCATATTCGGAATTATCTTCGGCAATTTCTATTTTAATAATTTGGATACTATAGGTTTTATATTTATTTTCCCATGTTATAAATTCTGATATATTTTTACCAACAAAGTTTGGTAATAAACATGAAGGATGTTCTTTATTTTCTTCTAAACTACAATCAACTGTTTCAGTACTTGGATCACTTGGTGTTATAACTTGATTAACAACTTTAATATTAAGTTCTTTAACATAAATAATATCAGTTTGATCATGAATATCTTGACTACTAATTTGACCAACTTGGAAGTTAGAATCGGCGGTTGTAACATAAGATACATTAATATTAATATCATATTTATTTCCAAAATTTATTGCTTCTTCCATATTTTTACCAACAAAATTAGGAAGAGTAACAACGGTACCACCAGTATAAATTCCTTTACCTATAATTTTTTCTTTATATGGTTCTTTAATACTAAAACTAAAAGTTTTAATAGGTTCGCTTTTGACTAATCCTAAATTTGTTTTCATCGCATTAACAACCGCATTAATACTTCCTTGATATAATACAGCATGATATAAAGATAATTTTATACCTGTTTTATATATTGGATTATAATCATATATGTGTTTATCGGCAACTTGTAAATATAACTTTTGGATTCCTAATATTTCGTTAGCATTTTTATTTTTGCTTTTTAATAAAATATCTTTGCCAAGATTATAAAATGATAATATTTCATTTGTTGACATATTTGTTTCCATATTAATACTAATAGTATCTAATAATTTATAAATAGTATTAATACTTTTAATGTCTTTGGCTTTATTCATGATGCCTTCAACAATTAATTGTTGATTTTGGCCACGAATAATATCATTAATTGATTTACGATAACGGGCAAGTGCTAAAGCTTGTTCCCCATTGAGTTTTTGTTTACCCTTTTTTAAACATATTTTATTTTTTCTATTGCGATTACTATCTTGTTCGCAAAACTCAATAGGTACATTAACTTCAATACCACCTAAGGCATTAACTAATTTAACAACCCCTTTAAAGTTGATTTTTACATAGTAATTAATATCAATGCCAGTAAAATTTTCAATTGTTTTAATCATACATTGTTCGCCATACCAAGCAGCATGAGTAATCTTATTTTTTCTTTGACCAGCAAAACAAGCAATCGGAACATAAGAATCTCTTGGAATACTTAAAATCGTAGCATTTAAAGTTTTAGGATTAAAAGTTATTAACATTAAAGAATCGCCATTAAATGAACTATCTCTAATGTTTTCTTTTACAGAATCAACACCCATTAATAAAAGAGTAAAAGGTTCTTTAACTGATGTTTTTTTAGCAACTATTTTTTTCTCAAATTTTTGTTCATACGTATAAATTATTTTAGTTTCACTTTCAATATTTTTAAAGCCATCAATATCATTAAACATTAAAATATAATTAGTAGGTAAGAAAATATAATCAATATTACCTTCATATAATTCCATTAATAAAGTAATATAGTTATCATATTCTATTAATTCATTTGTTAACTTTTTGTTTTTAACTAATTGTTGTGGCATTTGATAACCTTCGATGCTGTTTTCATCTCTTACGATGCCAATTTTGCTATCACCAATATCACTAAGTTCATTAGCTTTATTGCCAACTAAAGTAACAATACTAGTTGAATGAATATTATAAGTATTATTACTACTACTAATAACATCTATTTTTGAATATACCTTACTAATAATTATTCCTGCACTCGAAATAACACCAATATATAAAAGAATTAAAATAGTATACAAAATTCTTTTTTTTCTTTTTATTAATACTCTAAAAGTTATTAATAAACATATTAACCAAATAATGATAATTATTATTCCTATCCAAATTCTAAGAAGTGTTTCAATACCAGTAAGTAAATATAAATTATATAAAAAATAAATATTAGAACAAGTTAGTATTAAAAGTAATGTATTTATTATATAGAACCATTTTTTATTTTTAAATAGTTGGTTCCAAATTTGTTTCATATTTACCGCTCCTTTGATGTGTCTACTCTTATAATTATAGACTAATTTATTTTAATTAACAATAATTTTTAGAAAAAAGATGATTTATTTTTTTGTAATTTGACATTATTTGTTATATAATGTTATAGGTGATTATTTTATGTATAGACCAACTTATAGTGAAATTAATTTAACTAATATAAGAAATAATGTAAAGAAAATAATAAGTAAATATAATAATTATGATTATTATTTTGGGGTTGTAAAAGCTGATGCCTATGGGCATTCTGATTTAAAAGTTGTAAAGGAGATAATTAATGGTGGGTGTAATTACTTAGCTGTTTCTTCTTTAGATGAAGCATTAAGAATTAGAAAACATTTTTCAAATATTCCTATTTTGTGTTTAGAACCAATTCCTTTAAAATATATAAAAAAATGTTATGATTTCAATATTACTATAACCATAAGTTCCAAAGAATATTTATCTAATTTATTAAAAATTAATAATATACCTTTAAAAGTACATTTAAAAATAGATACCGGAATGAATCGTTTAGGTATTAAAACAATTGAAGAATGTGAAGATATATATAAAATGATGGTTAATAGTAATTGTATATTAGAAGGTATTTATACACATATTTATTATGCTGAAAATAAAGAATTAACTTTAAAACAAATTAAAAGATTTAAAGAAATAATTGATAAAGTTAAATTAAATAATATTCCAATTATTCATTTTGCTAATAGTGAAACATTAGTAAGATATCCTAAACCTGATTTTGTTAATGGAGCAAGATTAGGAATTATTATGTATGGATTTACTAGTGATAAAAATTTAAAATTAGAATCTACTTTTTCAGTTATTAATCATATTATAGAAATTAAAAAGGTAAAAAAAGGTGAAACAATAGGGTATAATGGTATTTATAAGGCTAAAGAAGATATATTAATAGGTATTGTTCCAATTGGGTATGCTGATGGGATTATAAGAGCTAATACAGGAAGAATGGTATTTATTAATAATAAAGAATATAAAATAGTAGGCAATGTTTGTATGGATATGTTAATGGTAGAAATTGATGATAGTGTTAGAGTAGATGATAAAGTTTATGTCATTAAAGATGTTAAACATATTGAAAAAATAGCTAAACATACTAATACGATACCTTATGAAACAATTTGTTTAATTAGTAAAAGAGTTCCAAAAAAATATAGAAAATAGTTGGTAATTTGGAAAAGTATGGTATAATATATGAAAAATTATTTTTAGGGGGGAATATAATGTCAAATTTACATTTATATCAGGGTATTGTTCCAGAACCATTATCAGAAGAAGAAATTATTCAAAATTTAAAATTATTTAAAGAAGGAGATTTAAAAGCCAAAAATAAAATTATTGTTCATAATATTAGATTAGTTTTCAAAATAGCTAATAAGCTAACTTGTGATTTAAATATTTTAGATGATTGTTTTAGTATTGGTATGATAGGTTTAATTCAAGCGGTAAATACTTTTGATGAAAATAAAAAAAGCAAATTTACAACATATGCATATAAATGTATAGTAAATGAAATTTTTATGTATTTTAGAAAAGAAAAAAGAGTTAATAATAAAAAAGTTAGTTTAGATGAAATGATTTATGATAATGATGAAATAACAAGAAATGACGTTATATTTGATAATGACGATTATTTTTTAATGGATGATAATGATAGCGAAATAATAGATTATATAAATGAAGCTTATAATTTATTAAGTGAAAAAGAAAAAAAAGTTATTGATGAAAGATATATTAAGTCTAATAAAACACAACGTGAGATTAGCAAATTATTAAATGTTTCGCAAAACCAAATTTCAGTAATTGAAGGACAAGCTTTATCGAAGTTTAGAAATTATATTAGGAGTAAGGGTATTCATATTACTGAAGAAATAAAAAAAACTAAAAGGGAGAAAGTAAAGATTAGATAAATAAAAACGTTGACTTGTCGAAAAAAATAATATAAAATAATGTTGTATGTAAAAGGGAGAAAAACTTTTACATATAATGTTATGACTGGGGCTGTAGCCAAGTGGTAAGGCATGGGTCTGCAAAACCTTGATCGTCGGTTCAAATCCGTCCAGCCCCTCCAAAATAACAACCAAAGAAATTTCCAAATAGAAAATCTCTTTTCTATATATTTAATTTAAAATATAATTATATTAGTATGAGGTGAGAATATAATGAAAAAAGGTTTTATTTTTATATCCAATTGAAGAATATATGCAAATTCTTTGGAAACATAAACCTCAAGTATATAGTCTACTCAATGAAACAATTGATGAAAGATATCGAAAAAAAGGTTATCAAATAGTATTTTTAACATTTAAAAATAAACCTGTTTTTGGAGTAAATGTCACTAATAATGATATGGTAATTGAAAGCAATATAACTTTTGAAGAACATATTACTCCTATTGGTAAAGATGAAAATGGTGAAGATATTTGTAGATATACAAGCAATGAATATTTAAAGCAATTATTAGGTGAATTTGAAGAATTAGTTGTTTGTGGTTTTCATGCTTAGGATTGTGTAATGAAAGTAGCAGAATACTTTTATAATATTAATAATTCTACAATTGTTGATGAAGAATTAACTAATTTTTTTGGTAATTTATCAAAAAGATTTTATTTTAAAAAAGAAGAATATAACTTAGCAAACAAACTAACTTATGATAAAGCTGAAGATATATTTTTACATGGCAAGAAATTAACAACAAATTTTTTTGATTACATAAAAAGATATGCAAAACCATATTTCCATGTTGAAAAATTTAAAGCTGCTTTTTTTTTAGAGGAATGTTTTGGGATTTTACAACAAATGGAGGAAGAAAAAAAAAAGGTAAAAGTAAATAATTTGGTAATTCTATGTTTTTTTTTTTCTAATAATAAAAGGAAAAAGTTTATGAGAATCATAGACTTTTTTATAAAGATATGATTATAATAGTAAGCATTAAAAAAAAGGAGAGTTTTTATATGAAAAAAGTTGCTTTATTTGCATGCGATATTATGGATACTATTACTAGTTATTCAACTGGTGATGAGTTACAAAAGAATTATTTAAAATTAATAGAAAATCTGGATTGTATTAGAAAAAAATATGAAGCTGATGAGTTATTAATATCATTTTTAACTTACGATAGTGATGTTGATTATTTATTTCGATATGTAAATCAATTAAAACCTTATTTAACTAATAATAAAATAAAATTAGGAAATCAATACATGCGTTATGGATGTTATGATGGAAATGGAAATATGTTATTTTCAATTGATTATCTTGATAAGGTTGATGAAATCGCAAAATTAATTTCTTCATTACGACAAGAATCAGAAGCAGTTTGGGTAGGATATGCAGATGACCATACTAATCATTTGTCAATATTAGAGTTAAGAGATATTTTTGGAAATGAAAGACCTTATATCTATGGATTTGTTCCTTCTAAAAACAAAGATACAAGTATAAATGATTTTGTTAGTATTAGTAACAAATATGGTGTTGAGGGATTAAATGAATGCATAGCAAATTATTTAAATAGTAATATAATAACAAGAGAGGCTAAAACAAATACTGATAATCATGATATAATTAGTAAACCGTCAGATAGTAAAGATTATTTAGAAAGTAATGAATTTTCAATAGTTAAAAATGAAAAAATTGAAATGATAGAAAAATTTATTACTGAAATAAAAAGTAGAGTTTATCATGATGGTTATAGATTTCATCCAAATAAACCTATAGAAAGAGGAGAAATAATAAAACTTAGAGAATTTGAAAAAGAAATTTGTAAAGAAAAAAATATATGTAATAATCATTCAGAAGCAATGATATATGATAATCTTTACAATAAATTAGATGTACTTTTATCAATAATTTATCAATGTGGTTATTTACATAAATATAGTTTTGAAGAAGTTAATGAAGTAAAATATAATTCAAGTATGGTAGCACTCAATTTAGCTCTTTCATCAAATCCAGATCCAAGATTAGCAAAGTTTAAAATAAGACCACGTCATAGATTTTATCGTTTATGTGATTTTCATAAAGAAAAAACTCCATCAATGGTTTTAGATGAATATATGAGTCGATTTACGTGTTATGCTTGTCCTAATTATGGTAGTATTTTTTCTTATTTAATGGAAAAGAAAGGAATAAATTTTCCAGATGCAGTAGCAACCCTAGCTAAAGCTTTTAATGTACCTATACCGTTAAAAAAAGGAGTAACTGAACATAAAGATGTAATTGAAAAAGTTCATAAAGTTTTAGAAAACGAAGATTATAAGAAATTATTAATTTTAAGTGATTTACGTAATTCTAAACAAGTTAATTTAAATACATCAGACTTTGAAAAATTAGATAAACAATATAAAATTTATTAAAGTTTATGATTAATCATAAACTTTTTTAATATTATTATAATCATTAAAAAATATTTGACATATATCTTTAATAAAGTTATAATTTATTCAGGTATAGTTAGGTGATAGTATGAAAGTATTGAAAATAGGTGCTGTTTGGTGTCCAGGGTGTTTAGTAATGCGTCCAAGATGGAGCGAAATAGAAAAAGAATATCCTTGGTTAGAAACAATATATTATGACTATGATGAAGCTGAAGAAGAAGTAAAAAAATGGAATGTTGGGTCAACATTACCTGTTTTTATTTTTCTTGATAAAAATGATAATGAAATTGTAAGATTAATAGGAGAACAATCAAAGAAAAAGTTAGAAGAAGTTATTTTAGAAAATAAAGATAAGTAGTTATAGAATTAGGTGATTATATGAAAAATAAATTTAATTTTTTATTATTAATATTAGTAATGATAACATTTATAACTAATATAATAAATGTAAAAGCAGAAGAAAAAAAAGTAGATGTTTATTTATTTTATAGTCAAACTTGTCCCCATTGTAAAGCTGAAATAAAAATGTTAGATGAATTAGCAAAAGAAAATAATATTATTATTGTTCATAAATATGAAATTAATGATCCTGAAAATAATCGTCTATTTAAAAAAAAAGCAAAAGAATTAGGTGCTAGTTCTTCATATGTTCCTTTTACTATTGTTGGTAAAAATTATTTTATAGGTTATTCTGAATTTTATACTAAGCAACAAATTATTGATGCAATAAATAAAGAGTTAAGTATTAAAAATAATGATAATAATCAAAATAGTAATAAGATAATAAAAGTACCTATTATAGGTAAAATTGAAGTAAAAGGTGTTTTGCTTCCTGTGATTGCCGTAATAATGGGTACTTTAGATGGTTTTAATCCTTGTGCAATGTGGATATTATTATTTTTAATATCTGTTTTAATTGGAATGAAAGATAAAAAAAGAATGTGGATATTAGGTCTAACTTTTATTATAACTTCAGCTCTAATGTATACTTTAGTTATGATAGGGTGGTTAAAAGTTGTAGAATCTTTATCATGGTTAAGATATGTTGTTGCATGTTTAGCTATAATAGGTGGTGCATTTAATTTAGGAACTTTAATAAGAAAGAAAAATGATGGCTGTGAAGTTATTGATGATAGAAAAAGAAAGAAGATATTTATACAAATAAAAAAATTTACTGGTGAACAAAAATTAATATTAGCTGTTATTGGTATAATGATATTAGCTATTTTGGTTAATTTAGTTGAATTAGTATGTTCATCTGGATTACCGCTTGGTTTTACGCAAATACTTGCGGAAAATGAAATTTCAAAGATAGGATATTTTATATATATATTAATATACATTTTCTTCTTTATGCTTGATGATATTATTGTTTTTGTAATTGCAATGCTAACATTAAATTTAACAGGATTTTCAACTAAGTATGGTAAAATATCAAAAATAATAGGTGGTATTATATTAATAATTATTGGTATACTTTTAATATTTAATCCAAAACTTTTATCATTTAGTTAATAATAAAAATTATAAAATAAGGTTATTGAAAAAAGAATAATAATGTGTTATAATCTATATCACGGAAATTAATTTTTCCGTTATGCAGGTGTGGTTCAATGGTAGAATGTCACCTTGCCAAGGTGAAGACGCGGGTTCGATTCCCGTCACTTGCTCCAGTTGCTGATTAAGCCCTTGAGAAATCAAGGGTTTTATTTATATCTTTTTTGAATATTTATTTAATTTTTAAATAAACTGAATAGTGAATTCTAATTCTTTGTTAGAAAAGAGGATGGTGAAATTAATGACTTTCCGCCTTTCTACTTTTTCTTTAGATGAACTTAATAAAATTCTTGATTTAGTTGAAAAAACTTGTAATAAAATATATTTAACGCAATTAACTTCTAATGCTGAAAAAACTTTTTTAATGAGGATAAAGAATTATATTTTGGAATCCAAAAAAGTAACAAAATGGGATGGAACAATACTTGTTCCTAATATAGATGAAGATGGAATAATTTCGGAAGATAGAAAATCAATCCAACATTTAATAGTATGTAATTCCGAAACAATGAAAATAATTAGAAGACATTGTAATTTTTAAAAACGTAGATTATTTGCAAGAGATAGTTATTTTGATATAGTTTTTTATAAAGATAATGAGCTTTGCTTTTATATTGTTGCGCATGAAGAGATGATTTGTTTTGATAAAAAATTTTATAAAAAAATAAAAAAAATAATTGATATTAATAGAAGAAAAAGAACGTGGTAATATTAACTATCTATTTTATAGATAGTTTTTTTATACCTTGATATTTTTTCAACAAAATAGGTGATAATCATATAATAACTATGAAATAAAACTATAGAAAGGAGGAAGAAAATGGATAAATATATCACTTTATCACTTGAATTACATTTATTTTTTGCTCGTATAATGAAAGAACATGCGCTCTTTTTAGAAGCGGGGTTTCCAGGTAAAGATAAATCATTTATTGAAGAAGCAGAAGAATATAAAAAAGGATTTGAACAATTATTGTTAGATGTTGTAACAATAAGTTCTGGAAAAATTCGTCCAAATGTTTTAAACTCAGGAGAAATAGTTACTGAATATACTTTAAGTACGGAAAATAAAACAGAAGAACTTATAGGGATACCAATTAATAAAAATATAACAATGATGGAGAATAATTTAGTTTTAGGTGTTTATAATAATACGCAATCAATTACATCCGAAACAACTGTTAAGGAACTAAATAATCGAGCTATAAATTTATTAAATGGATTAATTTCATTTAAAGAAAGAATTTTAAATGAAGTATTATCTTGTAGATTATTTACTGTTAATTATCCACTTTTAATTGATCATATTCTTAGAGAAGCTAGATTATATCGTTCTTATTTGATAGCTTTAGAAAATGGTCAAGATATTGAACTTAAAAATATTAAAGAGCAAGAATTATTTTGGGATCAAATTATGTTAGAACATGCTTTATTTATTAGAGGTTTATTAGATCCAACCGAAGTTGAATTGATTAATACAGCTAATAATTTTGCACAAGAATATAACAATTTATTAATGGAAACAATTAATGCGACAGATGCAACTATGACTAATGTTAAGAATAAAACAATTGAAGAAACAACAAGATATCGTGATTTTAAAGAAGCGGGAACTAGAGGAATTGATGCATGTGAAATAAGATCAGTTATATTACCATTACTTGCTGATCATGTTTTAAGAGAAGCTAATCATTATCTTAGAATATTAAGATAAGAAATAATACTATTTATTTAGGCTCTATAAAATTATTGAGAAAGAAATAATAATATATAATAATTTATTCACACCCTTCTTTTTTAAGTATTAATAAAATAATAATAAAAATCTATATTCATGTTAGTACAACTGTTAACAAAATGGTTGCAAAATAAAAAAGTGTGATATAATATTAGCTATAAAAAGAAGGGAGATTGGTAAGATGAATTTAGGTAAAACTATTGTTCAGGATAAAACGATAAAAAGTCAAGTATTAGAAATGGAAGAGGAAAGAAAAAAATTTGATAAAAATGATTTAATAAGAAGTATAGATATAATATTTGAGTTAGTAAATGAAGCAAAAAAAGGATTAAGACGAAATTTAACTATTGAAGATTCAAAAACTTATAGAAGAGATATAAATACTTTAGCTTTAATTAGTGAAATTTTTGATATAGCTCAAAAATATAATAATCCTTTTCTATTATTTACTCCTAGATCAAGATATGTTATTGATAATGGGTTATTCAGTTATTATTTAAATAAGTTGGAAGAATATAATTTTGATGGAAAAGATGTTGACCGTTTTTGGAAAACATTTTTAAAAGCAAATATGGTTGCTGAAGTTAGAAAGTGTATGGAAAAGGGAATAGAATTTGATGTTATTAAGAATGATATTTTATATGATATTTTAAATCATTGCTATAATAATCAATTATTTTCAACAACAAATGAATTTGATGATTTTATTCCAATGATACTTAAAGAGGGTATAATAGCTTTTATTGACACAGCTATTAGAACAAACAATTTAGGTTTATTAAAAAAGATATTTAGTAATGACCCAAAACTACAAGAAGTTAAAGATAAATACTGGTCAGGCGATATAGCAAAACACATAAGAAAGTATTGGATTGGTAGTGAAATTTTTGGAGCGTTAGATCGAGACAAAGATGACATAGCACTATATCTTTATTCAGTTCTTGGTTTAGGAAATAGATATACTGAAAGCATTGTTAAAAATATTATAGAAAATAACAAATATACTTTTCTTACCAATTTATTTAATGAAATGGTTATTAGTTCAAATAAGCAAGGAATTGAAACAACTAAAAGGGAATTTAATAACTTTTTAAAGTATTTATATAAATATCTTCCTGATGATGAAATTTTAATTACCAAATCAGGTAATGATGAAGATTTAGTTGAAAGACAAAAGGTAGTCCAAAGTTTAATTAATTCTATTGAAAATACACATTTTACTGATAAACAAATTGAAAATTATTTCTCATCAATACTTCCATCTTTAATAAAATTTAGAGAAAAAGGTGAAAAAAGAAATGAACAAATAACTAAATTAGTTAAAATACTAGGTAATATAAGGAATAATGCTTTAACTGTTTTAGCTGCTAACAATGAAGTTGATAAGGTTTTAACTTTAGAATATAGAAAACCTATTTTAAAAAATAATGTTAAAAATTAAGCAATTAGTAATAAAAAAAGATGATTATAAACTTTTATCATCTTTTTTAATTTTAGTAAATATTGTATAAAACAACATCATACCAAATACACTTAATATTAAATCATCTATATCTAAAACTCCAACTTTAAAAATATATTGAAATAATTCTACTAATATAATAATTCCTAATGATATTATAAAATTAATTAAAAACTTTTTAACTTTAAATAGTTCAATTAAGAAATATTCTAATGGAATAAATATAAGAAAATTTCCAAATATATTTATAATAATAGAGTATGTAGTTCCATTTCTTAATGTTTCGATTATAGATTTAAAAGGGATTAAATTATAACTAACAATACTATTGTATCTAGCAAAAAACACCATATTAAATAATAGAATTACATAATATATAAATACTATTATATGAGAAAGTTTTGATACTTTCTTTTTATCTTCTATTTTTTCTACATAGTAATTACTATATATTTTATTACCTACAATTATAAATATAGAAGCAATAACTATAATTAATAATTGTATAAAATAATTAACTTCTATATTGGGATTATATTCAAATCTTAAATAAAATAAGAAAGTTAAGATAGATAATACATAAAAGAAAATAGTTAATTTATACTGAAAGTTATATTTATTTGCTTTAGTAATCTCATTATATTCAATTAATTGTTCAACTTCATTTTGGCTTTTCTTATTTTCTTCGCCATTTAATAATTCTGATACATCTACATTAAGGGCTTTAGATAATGGAAGTAATAAAGATATATCAGGAGTACCTCTTCCTGTTTCCCATCTTGAAATGGCTTTTTCAGTAACAGAAAGTTTTTCTGCTAGTTCATTTTGCGTAATTCCTAATTCTTTTCTTTTTAATTTTATAAAATTAGATATTTTATTAAGATCCATAATTATCACTAACCAATCTACATTCATAATTTTTTTCGCAATAATAATGCGTACCATAAATTATATTATAATTGCCACTTAATAATAGACAAATCACTAAAAAAAGTATTGGAAACGCAAAAAATAACAGTATAAAAAATGTTGCTATAATTGTTACTAGAATTATTGCTATAAGTTTAGCAATATTACTTTTCATAAACTCAAATATTGTTAATGTTACCATACTAGTATAACTAAAAACCCATTGTAAAACATCTTTTGATAATAATAAACATGTAAAGAAGTAAACTGTTATTATTAAGTTTTTAAACTTAATTTCTTTTCTAAATTTAATCAATATATATATATTTAGAAAAATTAGGGCAATCATAAATATTTGTTATAAAAGTCCACCAATTTTTAAACCTTCTAATACCAGATTATATGCAATAAATAAAATCATCATTATTAATGCATAATAGTCAATTAATTTTTTCTTCATAAAAATCCCTTCTTTCTGTGTCTAGAATATCATAGATGTAGAAAGAAGTCACCCTACGAATCGTAGGATTATAATATTATAAAAAAGTATTTGAATTAAAACTTTTAAAAAATTAGAGATAAATAATTGTCAAAATAACAAAATATGGTAAAATAATAGTAGATATAAGATTTTTAGGGGAGGAATTTGTTTTGGGCAGTGCTGTTTTAGATGAAAGAAGTAGTGAATTGAGAAATTTACATGGTAGCTATGCAATGTATGAGGAAGGAAAAAATCATAGTGAATATTTAAGCGATTTAAAATACAAAAAAGAAGTACAAATTCTTGAAATTAATTGTCAAGATGATTTGGAAAAAGATTGGGAAAATTTAAACTATGTATATCATTACTATATTGTTAAAGAAGGTAATAAACAAGGATTAATGAGACTAGCTGTTCCAACCAAGAATATTATTGAACATATACCAAAAAAAGAATGGGAAACGGGTGCTGTAGTATCTGAGATTATAAAACTTGCTAACCAAAGATTAATTCCAATTAAATTTACTAAAGATGAGTTTATAATTAAAGTTGAAAAACCGAAACTAAATAAACATCTTTATTTTGATGTTAGGCAAGCTAAATATATAGGTGATGAAGATATTATAACAAAGTCAAAACAATTAACAAAATATATTCAATAATATAAAAAAGGTCTTATTTTATTATAATACCTTTAAAGTTCACACTAAATAAAAAG
>JAAYOI010000084.1 GCA_012520435.1 Mollicutes bacterium | reverse complement strand
TTATTAGAAAATAATAATATGGATTATTAAGGAAATAAATAATATTTTTAATTAAAAAATATAAATATGTATTTTAGCTATTTGATTACGTATTATGATGTAGAAGAACAGAAGAAACACAGAGTTTGGCATACTTTTGAAGTTAATGAAGAGAGAACTATCTTAACTAATGATTATGGTGTTAAAACCTCTATAAAACCTTTTTTAAGATATAAACATCACTTTCATGAGTTTCCATTAAGTAATTACCATACGGATGCTACTTCACTATTCGATAAGAATAAGCATGATATTAGGTAATCAATATTTAATCCTCAATTAATGTTTATTAACATCATTAATTTGTTTTATATTATTAATAGAATTATATTTGTAATGTAATCAAAAATAAACAGCAATGGAAAAATATTGGTTTAATGATAGAGAAATGTGGGATGAAAAAAGAAACAACCTACAAATAAATGATGATGAGTATAATAAATCTTTAAATGATAAAGGTGTTTTAATTGCTCTTTGGTTTGAAGATAGAAATGAAGGTTGGATAAAATATTAAATAAAAAAACATACTTTCAAATTAATTTAACTATGAAAATAAATAACATTGAAATAATTTACTTGGATAAGGATTGTTCCAGTATATTTAAAATTAAAAATAATGAAATTATTTCATTTGATAATTTATTGGAAATAGTAAATAAAGCAATGTTATATAATTTTAAATTAAAAATTATCAATAAAGATGTTGATACAATTATTCTTTTAGTTAACACCTTTTAACAGTTTATATTTTGTACTTTATATTAGTTTTGATATATTTGTATTATTCAATTAAAACATACACACTATGGAAGATAATTATTATTTAGACCAGTTAAATCAGATTAATAACACATCTGAAAATCAATGTAATGTTAAAATTACTTGTAGTGATGGTTCATCCACTAAGTATTTAGGTTTGAATAAAATTAGTGCGAAGATTTTGAGGGATTGGCTTAATGAGAATTTTGATATAAAATAATTTTTATTAATTAAAAAACAAAACACCATGAACAAAGAATTAGATAAAATTAAAAATGCAGCCAAATCACATGCTGGATTTGGTGTTAATGTTAATCCTGATGATGTGGATGAAAGATATTTTAGGGGTAGTGATTGTCAAAAATATGATGCTTTTTTGTTTGGTGCTATATCAGATGAAGCAAAAGTATAATAAATAAAACACGAATATAAAGAAAATAATTGAATAAATATTGAATAATTTCCCTTTTTTTTTACTATTTAATATTATATGCTGAAAGCAATTAAAATAAGATTATATCCTAATATTGAACAAACTAATTATATTAATAATTTGTTAGGTTGTTCTAGATTCGTTTATAATAATATTTTAAATTATAGAATTAATGAATATAAAAATAATAATAAATCTGTATCCTTCGGAGAACAAGGTAAAAAATTAGTGCAATTAAAATCAGAATTTGAATGGTTGAAAGATGTTCATTCTAAAGTATTACAACAATCTATTATTGATTTAAATAAAGCTTATAACTCATTCTTTAAAAATGGAAATGGATTTCCTAAATTCAAATCAAAACACAATAACAAATTATCATGTAGATTTCCATCTGATGC
>JAAYOI010000083.1 GCA_012520435.1 Mollicutes bacterium | reverse complement strand
TGTGCCAATTCTGATTGAGTCATCTTTTTATCGTTACGACATTTAGCTATAAATTTTCCAATTTTTTCTTGATTCATAATATTTCTCCTTTCATGCTAAAATCATATATTGATTTCTTTTAATTTAACAGGAAATGATTCTAGGGTTAATTAAATTAACAAACAAGAAATTCAATTTCTGCCTATATTTTATCACAAAAAGGAATATTATTTCTTTTTATTATATTTTTAAAATTTTATATTTCAAATATTTTAAAAGCTCCAATTTTTATCAAAAAAACTTATCTAAAACTTATCTAAACGCCATTTTTGAGGTAAAATTACCTAAAAATTGTAAGTAGTAAAAAGCTCGCAAACCCTTTACTTATAAGGCTTTGCGAGCTTATTTACCACAACACATTTTATACTTGCGTCCACTGCCACATGGACATGGTTCATTTCTGCCTACTTTAGTCACTTTTTTAGGGATAGCTTTCTTTAATTTACTTTGATCATTAACTGCTTCACCTTTAGCTACTTGTTTTCTTTCAATATTTTGTCTTACTTCAGCATTCATTAAATAGAATGTTATTTCTTTATCAACCGTACTTAATAACTCATCAAATAACTCAAAACCTTCGGTAGTATAAGCACGCAATGGATTTTCTTGGGCATATCCCCTTAAATGAATTCCTTCACGCAAATGTGACATCGTATTAATATGTTCCATCCAATGAGTATCTATAACACGAAGAGCAATTGCTTTTTCAAACTCATTTTTAATTTCATCAGGAATATCATTAAGCTTTTTTTCATATTCCGTAACAATACGTTCATATATAATATCAACAATTTCTTCTTCTTTTTTATTTTGAATTTCAGAAACATCCATTTTATTTCTTAAAAGCTTGGTATTAACTACTTCTATTATTTCTGATAAATCAACATCAGTTAATCCTTCTTCTGTTACATTATGACTAAAAACTAAATCATTAACAAAATCTTTCATCGATTGTAAAATCGTATCATGAATGGATTCACTATCTAAAATTTCATTTCTTTTATCATAAATAATCATTCTTTGTTGATTAATAACATCATCATATTGTAATAAAGTTTTACGAATATCAAAATTATTTCCTTCAACACGTTTTTGAGCTGATTCAATCATTCTTGAAAACATTTTATTGCGAATTGATAATTCACCATCAAAACCTACTCTTTGAAGCATTAATTTAGCTCTTTCGGTTCCAAAACGAACCATTAAATCATCTTCAAAAGATACGCAAAATTGTGACATTCCAGGATCGCCTTGTCTTCCTGAACGTCCTCTTAATTGGTTATCAATTCTTCGTGATTCATGACGTTCTGTTCCAATAACACATAAACCACCTAATGCTCTAACCTCATCGGTTATTTTAATATCAGTACCACGTCCAGCCATATTAGTTGCGATTGTAACGGCTCCTTTTTGTCCAGCTTTGGCAATAATTTCAGCTTCACGAGCATGATTCTTCGCATTTAATACTTCTTGAGGAATACCTATCTTTTTTAACATTGAACTAATTAATTCGCTGGTTTCAACAGCAATCGTGCCAACTAAAACTGGTTGGCCTTTCATATGTCTTTCTTTAATCTCATTAATAATAGCCTTATATTTACCATCTTTGGTTGCAAAAATCAAATCTCCATAATCTTTACGGATAACTGGTTTATTAGTTGGTATTTGGATAACATACATATTATAAATATCTCTAAATTCTTCTTCTTCCGTTTTGGCAGTACCAGTCATACCTGCTAGTTTTTTATACATTCTAAATAAATTTTGAAAAGTAATAGTTGCAAGCGTCTTAGTTTCTTCAGTAATTTGAACTCCTTCTTTAGCTTCAATTGCTTGATGAAGACCATCAGAATAACTACGACCATACATTAATCTACCTGTAAATTGATCAACTATAATTACTTTGCCATCTTCAACTACATAATCAACATCTTTTTTCATTGTGTAGTTTGCACGCAAAGCCTGATTTATGTAGTGAACTAAAGTAGTATTATTAATATCATATAAATTACTTATATTAAAGGTTTTTTCTGCTTTTTCAATTCCAATCGCATCTAAAGCAACCGATTTTGTCTTTTCATCATAAATATAACCTTCATTTTCCTTTAAGGTTTTTACAAAGCGATCAGCTTGAACATATAAATTAGCAGAATGTAAAAATCCACCAGAAATGATTAATGGTGTTCTTGCTTCATCAATTAAAACCGAGTCAACTTCATCAATAATACAAAAGTTTAAACCACGTTGAACACGATCTTGAGCTCTTACTACCATATTATCTCTTAAATAATCAAATCCAATTTCATTATTAGTTGAATATAAAATATCACAATTATAAACTTCTCTTTTTTCTGATGGTGTTAATTCACGATAGTTAACACCAACCGTAAGGCCTAAAAAACGATAAATGCCACCCATCCATTCAGCATCACGACCTGCTAAATATTCATTAACCGTAACAATTTGTACACCTTCACCAGTTAAAGCATTAAGATAAGCCGGCAAAGTAGCAGTTAAAGTTTTACCTTCGCCAGTTTTCATTTCCGCGATATTTCCATAGTGAATTGCCAAACCACCTAACAATTGTACATAAAATGGTTTTTCACCAATAACACGATAAGCTGCTTCGCGTGCTACCGCAAATGCTTCTACCATAATATCTTCTAAAGTTTCACCATTTTTTAATCTTTCTCTAAATTCAAGAGTCTTATCTTTTAGTTCTTCATCACTTAATTGCGACATAACTGGATCTAATTTATCTATTTCATCAGCTATTTTTTTAAACTTTTCTAATTGTCTATATTCATGATCAAAAATTCTCTTTAAGAGCTTCATGTATCATCCCTCTTCCTTATTTCATTTTATCAAAAAAAAGAAAAAAATAATAGTAATTTTTAAAGAAATATAAAAAAGGCTTAAAAGCCTAATTCGTTCTAATAATACCATAGTTGTTATCTTTTCGACGATATAAAACGCAAATACTGCTATCTTCTGCATCTTTAAATACAAAGAAATCATGTCCCAATAAATTCATTTGTAAAATTGCTTCTTCTTCACTCATTGGTTTCATTTCGATAACTTTACGTTTTACAATCATCTTTTCTTCATTTTCACTTTCATTCTCATTATTATCACTTTCAAAATCAAGAACGAAATTATTAATTATATCTTTATTATTTCTTTTTTTAAGTCTTGTTTTATTTTTTCTAATTTGTCTTTCTATTTTTTCACTAACTAAATCAATAGCAGCATATAAATCTTTATGGCTTTCTTCTCCTCTTAAAATAACTGAACCAATGGGAATAGTAACTTCAATGATTTGATTAATCCCACGTACTTTAACAACTACATTAGCTGTTGTATTATCAGGACTTTCAAAATATTTATCTAACTTTCCTATTTTTTCTCTAATATAATTTTTAATAGCTTCTGTAGCTTGTATTTTATCACCATGAATATTGAATTTCATAAACTTATCCTCCCATTTAAATTATACCATAATTTATTCGAAAAAAATATTATTTATTGCAAAAAAAAACTACTACACAAGAGCAGTTTTTATTTCTACTACGTTTTTGGCTTGTAAACCTTTATCGGTTCTAACTAATTCAAACTCAACATATTGTCCTTCTACCAATGTCTTATAACCAGGTGATAAAATGGCAGAATAATGGACAAAAATATCTTCCCCGTCCTTGTACTCAATAAAGCCAAAGCCTTTTTCATTATTAAACCATTTAACTTTACCTCTCACACCGATTCTCCCTTCTAGTAATTCCTTACAATTCCAATATACCTTTTATACCCATATAATTCAAGAAAAATAAAAAGTCAAAGTTCGACAAAAAATTTATAATATTTAACTTATTCATAATTTTACATAAACATTTATTTTATTTATTATATTTTGCTTAAAAACTATTTATAAATGTCTGAAATGATTAAAAACTTATTATAAAATTAAAAGTTATTAACTTTAAGCAACTACTGTTAATTTTCATACTATAAAAAAATAATAAATTAAAGAATATGATAAAATATTTTTGAAATATTTAAAATAAAAGGAGTAGATAGTTTTAATGCGAAGTTTAGTAGTAAATAGTACTTTAAGATTAATAAAAAAATATTATCCTGATTACGATAGTGCAACATTAAATAAAATAAAGTATGGCCTTGAATCAATTTATATTTTTATTACTAAAACTATCCTTATCTTCTTTTTAGCATATCTACTTGATATTTTTATAGAATTATTAATATTTATGGCATTATACAACATTATTAGAATGCCTTCCTTTGGAATACATGCAACCAAAGGTTGGATTTGTTTAGTTAGTTCCTCACTTATCTTTTTATTATCTACTTTCCTTTGTCAAATTATTTATTTACCTATAATAGTTAAAAGTATAATAGGTATAATATGTACCTTACTTATCTTTAAAAATGCGCCTGCTGATACTTACAAAAGACCAATAATTAGTAAAAAAAGGCGAATTTTCTTTAAAATTATTTCCACTATTATTGCCACTACCTTTGTTATTATTTCACTTTTAATCACTAATAATTTTATATCTAATGCTTTAATTTTTTCATTAATTATTCAAACGTTTATGACATCCCCTTTAATTTATCGCCTTTTTAAGTTGCCGTATAATAATTACTTACGGTATACAATAAAGGCTAATAAATAAAAATAGTAGCAAAGGAGGGATAGAAGGTTATGAAATATGTTGTAGGGATACTTACAGCGATTGCTACAGCTGTAGCAGCAGTTGGAAGTCAAGCATGTCTTATTTTCTGGATTGATGAACCAGAAATTCCAGCTGAATTAATGAAATAAGTGAAACCAAAAGAAAAAAGCATCTATCTTTTATAAGATGCTTTTTTGTTATATTTTTAATTTCAATTTCTGTTTAAACATATTACCTATAATTTCTCGTTCTAATTTTAAATTTTCATCACGTTCCATAATTTGTTTTGCTAAACTAAGTCCATAACCTCTACCTTTTCCTTTAGTAGAATAACCTTTTTCTTCAATTTTATTAAGTTCAAGAATACCTTCAAAATTATTAGAAATAGTAATAACCAAATAACCATCTTCGCTATATACATTTATACTAACTTTTCTTTCATTTAACAACTCAACTGCTTCTATTGCATTATCTAGTAAAACACCTACAATAGCACATAAATGTTGATTAGTTAAATCGCTTATCTTTTCCAAAAGTATTGTATCTAATCGTTTACTTACTTCTAAACTGATATTAATCTTTTTTTCTTTCATAATTAATAATTTTTGATAAATCAAACCTTGTAAACCACCAATTGGTAATTTTTTTGTTTTATATAATAATTCTTCATCATCAGCAATTTTAGTTTCAAGCAAATTAGAAATATACTTATATGCTTTATGATTTTTATCTTTAAGCATACCTCTAATTGTTATAAAATGATTTTTATTTTCATGATTATTAAGACGTTGTATTTCCAACATTTTTTCATATTCGTTCAAATTTTTAATTAACATTTCATATTTAATTTGTAACTTAATATTTTGACTTTTTTCTTGAAAAAAACCTAATATTAACATTAAATATATCACTGATAAAATCAAAATATAAATAAAGCCCATTAATAAAGGTATTTCAAAGAAAATATAATAAAGTAACATGGAAATTGTTAAAATTGATACTGTAAAAATAGCTATTGTATTTTTATTATTTTTTAAATATACCATAAAGTTAGGATTTTGAAAAAATTTAATAATATACTTAATATTAATCATCACAAAAAATAATAGTGATACAATTCCATTTCCAAATAAAGTATTAAAGCAATTAACTTTTATATCATCAATAGTATAATTTAAAAAAACAATAGCACATATAGCAAATAATATTTCAGCAATAAAGAATAAGAAAAACACAACAAAAGAATTAAAAAAGATATTGATTATATTTTTTTCTTTAAAGGCAATAGTAACTGAAAAAACAAAAATAATATAATAAAAAATAATACGAATAAGATTATTTGTTAATAAATATAATATGATTAATGACAAAGCATTTATTAACAATCCTATCCATGTTTTAGATGATTTATAGTCTATTCGTTCCTTTAACAATTTAGAAAGAGCATAAAAACATACCCATGAAATTAATAAACCACTAATAATCATTTGTATCGTCATTAGCCTTTTTTCCCCATTTCTTTTTTAAAACTAGTTGCTACTAAATCAGTTGAAGTCCCATTATCAAAAATAATTCTTCGTTTATAATGTTCTATTACTCTTACTCTATCCATATTTACAATACAAGCACGATGTGATTTTTTAAAACGCCCATCTATCATATTAAGCATTTCTGTTAAAGTCTTATTAATTTTAAATTGGGCATAATCAGTATTAATTACACATTTACGTTCAATACTATCTCTCGTGATATATAATATATCATTAGCTGGAATGGTATATAAAGCTCCTTGATCTTCAAATCTGATAATATTTTTCTTACCTAAAATATTTAATGCTTTCTTTATAGCTGATTCTAACTTACTTTCGTAATTATCGAATTTACAAATGAATGATAAGAAAAAAAATTCACTTTTTAAGATAGTATATCCTAATTCATCATGGGATGTTAAAAAAATAATTATGCTATCGACATCTTTTTCTCTAATTTTTCTAGCAACATCAATACCAGATGAGTTTTTAGTTTCAATATCCAAAATATAAATCTTAGAGGAATTTTTGAATTTTAAAATCTTATAAAACGCTTCATCATATTCGGCAAATAGATGTGTTTTATATGCTAATTGATTTTTCATCATTACTTTATCAATAATATTAGCTACTTTTTCTCTTATTGTTTTATTATCATCACATACAACAAAATGCACCATCAAAAATCACCTCTAAATATCTTTTGAATCCCCCCCACTTGATAAGTTTGCTAAAGGTTAATTCAAAATAAGTTTACCATAAAGAAAGTAAAAATGCAACTTTATGGATAGATGTTTTGCCCTTTTTAAAAAACTTTTTATACCTTATTTTTAGGTAAATTATTCACACTTCTCCCTTCAATATGAATATGTTATTAATGAGAAACCATGAAGGGGTGAATTATATGTGTAATGAAACAAATAAAAAAGATAGGTGCACATGTATTGTGGAAATACTTAAAGTAATTTTAATATTACAACGTAAGGCTAGTTGCCCTGATGATCCTTGTTTAGATAGTTGTGATAAAGGTTTTCTTGGATCTTCACCGACAAGTTTAAAGTGTAATACTAGACCAGTAATGTTATATACAGCTAGTGGTAATGGTACTCCTTGGAAAATGCTAATATCTAAAACAGGTACTACTTGCAAAGAAGTAACACCAGGACAAAATTTATGTTCAAGTGTATTTAGAATAGAAAAATTAGATGGATGTTGTGCAACATTTAGAGTGTTATCACCAATTCTTAATACTAATCAAGAACCACAATATACAGCTACTAATACCTTCTTTACAATGGATTTAGGATGCTGTTGTGCTATTAAATGTTTACCAGATACTTTTATTGAAGGCGTATAAAAAAAGGCATCGCCTTTTTTTATTTGGTATAATCGATATCAATTATTTCATCAATAGGAATCAATTCATCATCCATAGTAATAATATGAGTTAAACTTTTACCAATTACTTTCTTACTTATTGTTCCCGATTTTAAAGTAATATCTACACTAGCTTGATAAACATAACTAGGAGAATTAAAAATCGCATCTAGTTTTTCTTTAACTGTTTTATTACTTAAGTCTAACCAATTTTCATTAATCTCTTTTTTTTCTTCTTTTTCAATATTATTGCTTTTAGAATAATAAACTTTTTTATTATTATTTAATTCCTTATCAATTTTATTAACAAACATTTTAGGTAATTTTTTTTCCATAAAAATTTTTCCCTCCTAAAATATTTTATGATTAGATAATGAGAAAATTGCTTTTTTAGATAATTAAAAAGATATATCATGCGATATATCTAATTTATTTTTCGCGCTATTTTATATCCTAATCCTAAAAGTAACAAACCAATTATAATTTGTGTAAAAGAATAACTATTATTTAAAGTTTGAATAAATAATAATAAGATAGATGAAATAGTAAATCCTAATATAGCCATATAAGTTTTAGTTTTATATTTATTAAGCAAATAATCAATTAATTTGACTACTATAAGAGTACCAATGACTATCCCTATTCCAAAAGATACTAATATTTTAAAATTATCAATAACAAATAAATTACTTAAAAAATCAATAAGTTTATTATAACACCCAATTAACATAAAAATGACAGTCCCACTAATACCTGGAACTATCATAGTTATAGCTTCAATGATTCCTAATATTAAAAAAAGAGTAATATCATTAAGATGATTAAAAATTTCAAAACTTTTTTCTTGACTAAAAATAGATATTACAATCATACCTATAAAAACTATACTAGCTATTCCAATATCAACTTTTGTTGTCTTTTCTTGTTTTATTTTTTTTAAAAATAAAGATATACCTCCAATAATAAGACCTATAAATAAAAGCATAGTTGGTAAATAGAAATGATTTAAAAAATATTTAATAATATTACTAGTTAAAACAACTGAAGTTATAATCCCTAATCCTACAACAAACAAAAATTTAAAATGGCGACTTATATCTTTAAAAAAATGATTAATAGCTTTTATTGCTTCTTCATATATACCAAGAGACATTGCAAGTACAGAACCACTTACACCTGGTATTATTTTACCAATCCCAATTATTACTCCTTTGATATATAAATTAAAAAAATAACGCATTCAATTTCCTCCTTTATCTTTAAATAATATGTTTTTTATAAAAATTTAAAACTTAAAAAGCAATATTATTATTGCTTTAATAATTCCATAATTTCTCGTTTAGTATCTAATAAAGGCGAAATTGATTGCTTTTTATTAATAGTATCAATGATTTCTGCTAATTGCATAGAACAATCAACAATACGAAACCATTCTTTTTGTTTTAATATATTAGAAGTATAGGTAAGATTAGTTGAATATACTTTCTTAAAAATACCTTTTTTATAAGCCTTTTCATATTTATCAATACCATTAGTAAACAAAGCAAAAGTAGTAATAATATAAACATTTTTAGCTTTCTTTCGTTTTAATTTATAAGCCACTTCTAACATTGAATCGCCAGAAGAAATCATATCATCTACGATAATAACATCCTTATCAGTTATTTTAGTTCCCATATATTCATGAGCTACAATTGGATTTTTACCATCAACTACCTTAGATAAATCCCTTCTTTTATAAAACATTCCAACATCGCATTTTAAAATATCAGCATAATACCTAGTTCGATCCATTGCACCTGTATCTGGACTAACAACAATCAATTCTTTAAGATCAACTTTTTCGTTTTTCATGAAATCTTTTAAGATATAATTAGTAGGATAGAAATTTTCAAATGGTAAACAAGGAACAGCATTCTGAACATTTGGATCGTGAGCATCAAAAGTAATAATTTCTTTAACTCCTAGGGCTTCTAGTTCTTGTAAAGCAATCGCACAATCTAATGATTCTCGACCTTTACGTTTATGTTGCCTTGCAGCATATAATAAAGGCGTAATAACAGTAATAGAAGAGGTATGTCCTTCCATTGCGGAAATAACCCTTTTGATATCTTGAAAATGTTCATCAGGTCCCATATGATTTTTAAAACCAAACATTTCATAAGTACAACTATAATTACCAATATCAGATAAAATATAAACATCTTTTTCTCTAACTGTTTCTTTAATAACTACTTTACCTTCACCATTATTAAATCTTGTTTCCGCAATCGGTACAATATAATTAATATCTGTTCCACGCATAATGTTAATATGGCGATTAACTTTTTCACCTAATTCTTTACAATTATTAAAAACAATTAGGCGCAAGCTATCATTTAACATTCAATTACCTCCACCCTATCCTAATTAAATTATACCCTTGATTTTTATCTTAATCAAGGGTATTTTCTTACTTTTTTCTAAAAACATAATTTATTTCAAAATAATCACTTATCTCTTTATCTAAAGAAACTAAATCTTCTTTTGAAAGTTCTTCTATATTCTTTTTACTCATAGCTTGTAATGCCAATTTCATTTCTTCATTACAAGATAATAAAAAGTTAGCAAGTGATTTAGCGGCTTCTTCAATATCTAATTTATCTTTAAATGTTCCATTATTTAAAATTAATTGGGTTGGAGGAACATCAGGTAAAGTTTTGGTAACTTGATTATGGACAGCTGCCATTAAAGCAATTGAACCAATATAAACCGCATTAGCACCTAAAGCTAAAGCTTTTAGAAAAATACCAGGATTAGTTAAACCACCTGCAATAATCAAATCAAATTTATCTCTTATTTTATGTTCTTCTAAGTATTTAACAGTACGCATTAAAGCATACAAAGTTGGTAATCCTAAATGATCTTCTAAGGTGGGCGCCGAATTAGCAGTCCCTCCTTCACAACCATCAATAACAATATAATCACATTCAGTACTAGTAATAACATCTAATTCTTTTTCAATAAAATCTGTTGACGCAATCTTTACACCTATAGGAACATCATAATTATTTTTGAATTTTCTTACCATTTTTCTTAAATCTTCTGCATTTTGAATATCTTTCATCCTTGCTTTAAATAAACGATCTTCACCTTCTTTTAATCCCCAGTCTTCACGAATTTTTTCATCAATATCATAACTATATGTTATAGATTCAACAGCTCCACCCCAAGCACCTTGACCTAATTGAATTTCAATCGCATCTAATTTTTTTAAATCGTTTTCTTTCATTAAATCTGCTCGATTAAATTGCCCAATTACTTTATTACCATACTTTCTTACTTCTTTCATAAGAGTCGATTCTCCAGTATTGCAACATGTTCCAGCTAAAGATGAAGATTTGGCTAAAGCGATGGAAATGGAAGATGAAAGACTACCACCATACGACATACCTGTTAACATAATAGGCATATCTAAAACTAATGGTTTTTTACACCTTTTCCCAATAACTACTTTAGTTTGAATTTCTTTAACACTTGGCGTTGGAAACATAAACAATTGTCTTGGATTTAAAAGTAATTTTTCCCATGGTGAAAATTTTATATCACTACCATAAGGACGTGATAAAACTTTACCTGTTTCAGCTCTTATTTCCGCTTCAATAACATCTTTAACTCCTAATTTTTTCAACATAGTTAAAGCAATAATTGGATTATTACCATATTCATTAGTAAACATCTTTTTAATATAACGATCTACGATAGGGTTGATTAATCTTTCAAATATTCCCATTTTTTCACCTCCATAATAGTTTTAATCAATAATTTTTAAATATACCATTATAATTGTAATATTATGTAAGATATTATATAATTATATTAGGTGATAGGATGAAAGCATTAATAACGGGTGCAAGTTCGGGAATTGGAAAAGATTTTGCAATTGCACTAGGAAATATGGGATATGATTTAATTTTAGTAGCTCGTAATCAAGAAAATTTAGAAAAAGTAAAAAAGGAAATTAAAACTAATGTTCAAATTATTCCTTTAGATGTTTCTACAACTACTAATTGTATAGAATTATATAATAAAATAAAAGAAGAAAATATTGATATTTTAATTAATAATGCAGGAGTCGGAGTATTTGGTGAATTTTCAGAAACTGATTTAAATAAAGAATTAAGTCTTATTGACTTAAATATTAAAGCAGTTCATACTTTAACTAAATTATTTTTAAAAGATTTTAAAAAAAGAAATAGTGGTTATATTTTAAATGTAGGATCAACAGCAGCCTTTTCACCTGGACCATTAATGGCAACTTATTTTGCTTCTAAGGCCTACGTTTTACGATTAACACAAGCTATTTATGAAGAATTAAGACAAGAAAAAAGTAATGTTTATATTGGTGTATTATGTCCTGGACCAGTTAATACCAATTTCAATAATAATTTAGGTATAAAGTTTAAAAAAGCTCAAGAAAGTAAAGATGTAGTGGAATATGCTATAAAGAAGATGTTTAAAAGAAAACTTGTTATTATTCCAAGTCTTTCATTAAGGTTAAATACTTTCTTCAATCGTTTTATTCCTACTAAAGTATTATTAAAAGCTAATTATAATGTTCAAATAAAAAAGAAAATAACTAAGAATTAACTTAGTTATTTTTTATTAAAATAAATCATTAAAGCTATTCCAATTACTACTACACCTAAGCCACTAATAATAAAACTAGATTCACGCCATATAATGATTCCGAATATTATCATTGAAAAACCTATTAAGAACCATCTTAATAGATTTTTCTTTTTTTTATTTTCCATCTGCTTGCTCCTCTTCAGGCTTATCAGTAGTTAAACTTATATCAACAATATGTTTTGGTTTCATTTTATGTTCTGGTAAAGGATCCATATAATTGGCTCCATAACGTCTTACCAAATATTCGTGAGCATCATTTTGAACTGGTAACATAATATTTTCAAATTTAACATATTTAATTGGAAACATTTTCTTACGCCTATATTTTAAAGGATGTAAAGGACTACGAAAAGTCCATGTAATTTCATCACCTATATAATTAGAACCACGATTTAATTTACCATATAAAATAGCGTTCCCTCTATATATTCTTTTTAAAAGAATGAAATTAATATTTAAATTTTCAAAGAAGACAATTATAGGCATTAATATAGTATTAAATAGACGGAATGGTAAATCTATTATCGTCCAATTTGATAAATAGTCGTAAATAAAGACATCAATAAATATACCATCACAATCATCACATTTATTAGGTAACAGTGTATTTGCTTCTTTAATATAGGTCCCTTTTTTTCGAATCTTCATGGCAGGCCATGCTACATTATATTTTTTATTAACTTCAAAACAATGAAACACATATTTATCTGGTAATTCTTTCTTTAATACTTTAATAAACTTTTTATATTGGTCACGCATCATAGCAATATCTAAATCATCATCCCAAGGAATAAAACCACCAAATTTTATTGCACCTAAAGTTGAACCACCAGTTAATACATATTCAATATTATTTTTACGACATATCTCATCAATATCTTGAATCATTTCAAGTAAAACGTTTTGTACATCTCTTACTGTTATTTTTTCGCCATTGGCTTTTTCTTTTAAAACATACTCCTTCTTTTCCATTTTACACCTTCCGCATTCCCTATTTTTTAAATCCATCATCATCATCTGTAGCATTTAACAATGCTTTAAATATTTCAACATCAGCTTTAGTAGTAATTTTTAAGTTTTTTTCAGAACCATGCGAAAAATATATTTTTTCACCTAATTTTATCATTAAATCACAGGTTGCAATAGAATTAGTGATGTTTCTATTTTCTGCTTCCCTATGAGCCCATAATAATTTCTCTAATGGATAAGTATGGGGTGTTTGCGTTCTTTTTAAACTATCACGATCAATAACTTCTACGGAAGTAGATTGATCAGTAGTTTTAACAATAACCTCAGTACATGGTATAACTGCTACTGCCCCACCTTTTTCCATACAAGTAACAATTGAATCGGAAATAATATCAGTTGATACTAAAGGTCTATTACCATCGTGAACCAAAATAAAATCAGTTGGCTGACAATTTTTTTCTAGTACTTTTAAACATCTTTTTATTGATTCTTGAGATGTTCTAGCACTTGGAACAATCCATTTTAATTTAGTAATATTATATTGTTCAGCATAAGCTCTTAAAATAGGTTCCCATCCTTTTAAACACGAAACCATGATAACATCAATATTAGGATGATTTTGAAATGCTTCTAAAGTATAAACAATAACAGGTTTATTGTATACAGTTAGAAATTGTTTAGGAACACATTGATTAGTCCTACTACCAATACCACCAGCTGTAATGAGTGCTATATTCATGTTATTACCTCGCTTTATTTGTATTCTATTATTATTTTACTCCATATTCTGACAAAATTCAATTGTTTATTTTGATATTATAACTATAATTGTTAATACACTATAAAAGGAGTGTTTAAATTGCTTCATATTGCAATTGGATTATTTATTAGTGCCTTGATTTCAATAGCTATTATTTTTATCATTAATTATTTTTTTAAACATAAATTACTAAAATATTTGCCTATTGGTATGGCATTATATTTTACTATTTGTTCATTTTTAAATATCAATAATGGTAATATGGGTTTTAAAAGAATGTACTATGTTGTTTCTTTAATTATATGGTTAGAAATTTTAATAACCATGATTTTAACAGCTATTATTATTGACTTTAAAAAGACAGACAAAAAGATTACTTAATGTAATCTTTTTAATTGTTTAAAATAAATCCTGAAACAACAAGACGAAAGGTGTAATTACTATCTCCATGACCACCATTGCAAGTAAAAGCAAAAATACCAGAATTATGGATATCAGCATAATCTCCACCTCGATTAAACCAAAAATCGCCTTCACGAACAAAAGAATGTCTATCATTATACCAATCATTTGTTTCACCAGTTGCATCTCCTAAATGCCTACGGTTAAAAATGTATTCTTGGTCTTCAGTTCCATAATCATAAGCATCAATATATTTAAAACCAATAAAACTACTACTACCTATTGTTAATTGACTATTTGAAAAATCAGTAGATTGACGGTATATTCTATTAGACCCAAAATTTCTATACATTCCACCCATAACATAATCAATAGCGCCACCACTCATATCATATATTCCATAAATATTTCCTGTTGTACTGGCATTCATACCAATATCATCGTAATAATAATGTAGACAGCCATATGTTTTTTCTGAATCCGGTGTATCACCAGCACACCCTGTATAATAATCTCTACTTGGATTTATCCATATTTCTCCTTCTTTACCATATTGACTATGACTAAGATATGCTACTGCTCCCCATTCAATATTCTTCATCATATGAGCTTTATAATTTGGTGTTAAACCATAATCTAATTCTTCTGTTCTAGAATTAAATAATTTAGCTGTCATAAATTGTTCACTAATTGGTTGACCCCTTAATGATGAAACATTTTGTGCTTCCGTAGTTGGTTTTACTGTTGGTTTATCAGCATCACCAGTTGTTTCAAATTTTCCTACCCAAAAACCATTTATCTCATCACTACCAAAAGTAAAAGCAGGATGTGTTAACCATTCATTATTTTTATTTCCTTTTGACTTTGATGTTATTTTATCTTCAAAAATTATTTCTATCTTTCTTTCTTTTATCTCTAATGAATCTACATTAAATAATTGATAACGATATCTTGGTA
>JAAYOI010000082.1 GCA_012520435.1 Mollicutes bacterium | reverse complement strand
TAATTATTGAAATTACTGAAAATAGTGATTCAACAGAATATAGTCATGTTCAAGAATTCTTTACTGAAACTTCAAGTGAAGCTTATGGAATGGTTCCTGGAAATGTTAAAATGGATATGAAAGCACGGAATTGGTATTTAGATAAGACATGGTTTAATGGAACATGGTATGTATCAGTTGATGTCTATCATGCTCTTAATCCATAAGTATATATAAGATAGTTGTATGATGTATGTTGTGATTAAAAGAATAATTATCATACATTTGCAACTATTTTTTGAAGGAGAATTAAAATGAAAATATTTATTAAAAATAATATGTGGATTTTATGAACCAACAACCGGTGAAATTTTGTTTGATGGTACGAATATTATTAAAAAGAGAATGTTTCCACCTAATACAAGAACAATGCTTGAAAAGCCAAATTTTTTGCCTAATTTAACAGGTTTAAAAAATTTACAATTATTAGCTAATATTCAAAAAAAATTAATAATGAACAAACAATTGAAACATTAAGAAAAATTAATTTGGATGCAGATATGAATAAAAAATATAGTGAATATTCATTAGGAATGAAACAAAAATTGGGTATTGCTCAAGTTTTAATGGAAAATCCAGAATTTATAATATTAGATGAACCATTTAATGGAATAGATGAGCAGACTGTTGGTATTATTCGCAATCTTTTATTAGAAGAAAAGAAAAAAGGTAAAATTATAATTATTACTTCTCATATAAAAGAAGACATAGAGTTATTATGTGATGAAGTTTATAAAATAGATAATGGAAAAATAAATAAAGTTTCTTAAAAAACATATTTTTTGGTAAACCATAGGGTTTATTTTTTTTTATCGTTTTGCTATAATGTTTTAGAGGTAAGATTATGGATATGTATAAATATGAAAAAGAATTATATAGTAAAGGCCTAAAATATATAGGTGGTGTTGATGAAGTAGGAAGGGGGCCTTTGATTGGCCCCGTGGTTGCTGCTTGTGTTGTATTACCTAAAGATTTTATTTTAGAAGGATTAAATGATTCTAAAAAACTAACCGAAAAGAAAAGGGAACAATTTTATGAATACATTATTAATCATGCTTTAGCGCATGGCATTGGGATTGTTGGTCCTGAAGAAATTGATGAATTAAATATTTATCAAGCAAGTAAAAAAGCGATGATTTTAGCTATTGAGGAAGTTCAAAAGAAAATTAATTTAGAACATGTCTTAATAGATGCGATGCCATTATCAATTGATATTTCAACAACCTCAATAATTAAAGGAGATTCTAAAAGCATTAGTATCGCAGCAGCTAGTGTGATTGCTAAAGTAACACGTGATAGAATGATGTATGAATTAGATAAAAAATATCCAGAGTATCAATTTGGTAAACATAAAGGATATCCTACCAAACTACATCTATCTTTAATAAAAAAATATGGACTTATTGATGGATATCGTAAAAGTTATGGACCAGTAAAGGAGATAATTAATGAATATCAAAAGAGTTAAAGTAGGAGATTTGGAAACAAATTGTTATATTTTAACTATTAATCAAAATAGTTTAATTATTGATCCAGGTGATGAACCAGAAAAGATAATAGCTAATGTAGGCAACAATAATGTTTTAGGTATTCTTATAACTCATAGCCACTTTGATCATATAGGAGCTTTAAATGAATTAAAAAATAAATATAATACTCCTATTTATCACAAAGCAAATTTTGAAGAAAAAGAATATGAAATTGGTAATTTTAAGTTTTCTGTTATTTATACCTCAGGTCATACTGATGATTCAATAACTATTTATTTTAAAGATGAAAAGGTAATGTTTACTGGAGACTTTTTGTTTAAAGGAACAGTTGGAAGAACAGATTTACCTACTGGTGATTATGAAAGAATGCAAGAAAGTATTGAAAAAATTAAAAAATATGATAAAAATATCAAAATATACCCAGGTCATGGTGAAACTAGCAAATTGGAATTAGAATTTAAGAATAATATTTATCTTAAATAAAATAATAAAAATATACATTTAAAATAATAAATTTGTAAAAATAGGTAAGATTATAAATAGTCTTACCTTTTTTTTAAAAAAAGCAGCTAAAAAATTACAAAAAAGAATAAAAAGGAAATTTTAATGTTAACATAATAATGTGAAAATAAAAAAAATTTGGGGTGATAGTATGAGAAAGAAAAAAAAGAAAGGTTTTACTT
>JAAYOI010000081.1 GCA_012520435.1 Mollicutes bacterium | reverse complement strand
TTCGAATTAAACAGCATGCTCCACCGCTTGTGCGGGTGCCCGTCAATTCCTTTGAGTTTCAGCCTTGCGACCGTACTACTCAGGCGGAGTACTTAATGTGTTAACTTCAGCACCGGTTGCCCGACACTTAGTACTCATCGTTTACGGCGTGGACTACTAGGGTATCTAATCCTATTTGCTCCCCACGCTTTCGTGTCTCAGCGTCAGTAACAGCCCAGCAAACCGCCTTCGCCACTGGTGTTCCTTCTAATATCTACGCATTTAACCGCTACACTAGAAATTCCACTTGCCTCTACTGTACTCAAGTCTACCAGTTTTTAAGACGGACCGGAGTTAAGCTCCGGGATTTGATCTTAAACTTAATAGACCGCCTACACACGCTTTACGCCCAATAAATCCGGATAACGCTCGCCCCCTACGTATTACCGCGGCTGCTGGCACGTAGTTAGCAGGGGCTTTCTGGTAAGGTACCGTCAATCTATCATCATTTCCTATGATAGAGTTTCTTCCCTTACAACAGAGCTTTACAATCCTAAGGACCTTCATCGCTCACGCGGCATCGCTCGTTCAGGGTTTCCCCCATTGACGAATATTCCTAACTGCTGTCTCCCGTAGGAGTCTGGGCCGTGTCTCAGTCCCAGTGTGGCCGGTCGACCTCTCAGTCCGGCTACGCATCGTCGCCTTGGTGAGCCATTACCTCACCAACTAGCTAATACGCCGCAAGCCCATCTCAAAGCGGAGCCAGAAGCTCCTTTTAATATAAAAAGTTACCTTCCTATATATTATCCGGTATTAGCAAAACTTTCGTTCTGTTATCCCAGACTTTGAGGTAGGTTACCTACGTGTTACTCACCCGTCTGCCACTAAGGAGAAAATCCACGTCAAACCAAATCTATTTCGCGAGCAAGCTCTTGAAACGTCATTAGCCTTCGGCGGGCTCCTTCGTTCGACTTGCATGTCTTAGGCATGCCGCCAGCGTTCATCCTGAGCCAGGATCAAACTCTCCAAAAAAAAAAATATTTTTTTGAATTATTTTTTTCCTGACTAATGGAATTAACGTTTTGCTCAGTTTTCAAAGATCATTCCTACTTTTTTCAAAGCGCAACAATAATATATCAAATGGTTTTAATCAAGTCAAGAGTTTTTCTACTTTTTTTGCATTTTTTTAATTTTCGTCACAATTTCTCTATTTTCTTGATTTAAAAACCTTTAAAAATTAAAAACGCTTTGGGTAAAAACATTATTAATATATCAAATGCCTTTAATTAAGTCAAGACTTTTTTATCGTTTTTTTACAGTTTTACAGAAAAAATGACAAACCATAATTAAAACAAGAGAATATGTTATATATTCTCTTGTTTTAATATATTCATTTTTTTATAAAAAATGACAAGATTTATTTTTTAATTTTTGATATCTTTGATAATATTCATAATTATTTTTTTCATTAAAAACAATATTTTTATTTTTATATTCTGTAATTAACTCTTTTAATGAACTATTAATTACTTTATCTAAATCATCGGAATAATTCATAATACGTTTATGATATTTATATTCCATTTTATCAAGAATTTTATATTCACCATTAGGAAATATCCTTAAATCCAAATCATAATCGATATATTTAATAGTATTTTCTTCAATTATATATGGGGTCGCAATATTACAATAATAATAAATACCATCTTTTTTTAATTGAGCAATAACATTAAACCAACAATCATAAAAAAAATACATTATTGCTGGTTCTTTAGTTCGCCAAAAATTACCTCCACCTTCAATAACTTGTGTACGATTATTACCACATACTATATAGTTTTTTTTAATATCTAAAATAACTGCTTCATCCCAAGCACGATGTATTTTACCATTATGTTTATAACATTGAATTTGTAAATTATCACCTATACATATATTTGCCATATTATCACTTCCTTTTTTTATTATAAACTTTTTTTAAAAAAAGAAAAGAAAAAACGTAGATTTAAAACTACATTATTTCTTTAATAACTCTAGAGCTTTTTGTAATTGATTATCATTTTCTTCAGTTGGATTTAAATAATAATTTTCGTTTAAACTTATTTCAATATCCGGTATAATTCCTTTTTCATTTACCCAATAACCACTTGGTGTAAGCCATTTCTTAGTAGTTATTTTATATTGATCACCACTTGAAATAGTTTGTAGTTCTTGAACTGTTCCTTTTCCAAAAGTTGCTTCTCCAACAACTTTAGCACCATATTCATCTTTTAAAGCTCCAATCATAACTTCTGATGCTGAAGCACTTTGTTTATTAGCTAAAATAACAATGGAATAATTTTTGGTAACAGTTCCCGTTGAATATGCTTTTTCAATTGTTTCTTTATCTTGAGTTTGATAAATAACATGTGAAGAATCTAAAAATAAAGATATCATATTAGCAACAACTGTTAAATGACCGCCTGAATTATTTCTTAAATCAATAATTAAAGAATTAATACCATCTTTTTCTAACTTTTCTAGTTCTTCTTTAAATTGGGTATAAGTATTACTTGCGAAAGTATCTACTCTTAAATATCCAATTTTTTTATTGTTTTCATTAAATGTTTTACTAAAAACAGATTTGATAATAATTTTTTCTTTTTTTAAAGTAATGTTTTTTTCTTTGTTTCCTCTTTTATATATTATAGTAAAATCTTTACTTACACTATTTCTAACATAAGATGCAAAATAATCGGAAGTTTTTCCTTTTAAATCAATATCATTGATTTTTAAAAGAATATCACCTGGTCTTAAATCAGCCTTAGCAGCTGGCGAATCAGAAAAAACAGTTAAAACTACAATATTACCTTTTTCATCATTAGCAATCTGAATTCCTATTCCTTCATAAGTTCCCATTAATAAAATATTAAAATTCGCATTTTCTTCTTCGTTTAAATATGAAGAATATGGATCATCCAATGAATCAATCATTCCTTTAATCGCATTAGTAATAAGTTCTTTCTTATCTATCTCTTTATAATAATTTCCCACAATATTTTTATAATTTTCAATAAATTCTTCTAATTCTTCATCTAACTCATTATTTACTTCATCACGCGGTTCTTCTTTTATATCTTTTAGTATTTGCGTTTGAGCTTGTAAAAAAATACCAAAACTTAAACTAAAAATACAAGTTAATAAAACTAATATAATAACTTCTGATGTTTTAAAAGTAGAACCTTCATTATTTATTTTTTTTCTTTTTATTGTTTTTTGATTCTTTTGTTCTATTTCCAATTTTTCATTATTTTTCATTTCATCACCTATTCATTAATATATATCTAATCTATTAATGCTTTTAAATGTTCCATAATTTTATCTTTAGTTTCATAATATGAAACAATTTTACCTTTTTTAATTTTCAATAAAGTTGTACCTTTAAAACGAATATTTTTAATATCTGAAATAGATAACTTACTTTCATTAGCTTGATATTTTTGATTAAAAACATTATCTAAATTACTATAATAAACTCTAATTGCTTTTTCTCTATCTTCATATTCTTGAAGATATGCTTTATATAAGTCAACAAAATGATCATCTTCTTTTGTCACTAAAACATAATATTCATTTTCTTTTTTATTTAATAATTCACCAATTAAAATTTCATCATATTGAATTTCTAGTTCTTCTTCTAGTGGTGGTAACTTATCTTCTTTTTTAGTAAGAAGATAAGTAATTGTAAAAAATAAAAGAAATATTAATAAAATACTTACAATAATTTTAGTTAATTCTTTAATTTCATTAGTTTCAGTTGTAATAGTAACTTTTTCTTTCTTTTTTCCTTTTTTAGTTTTTGCCATTTTTATCACCTATTAATAATTATATCATAATTATACAAAAATAGATACATAATTTATGTATCTATTTTCCTACCGGCATAACACTTATCGATTTAGCTATTTCTAATAATTCATCTTCGGTTATAGAATCAGAAATAAGATAATATTCAATCCCATTTTGAATCCAAGTAATTGATGAATCCGTCATTGCTCCTACTGACCCGGATAAAATTACTGGCTCACCATACATTGGAATAGTTAATAAATCTTTTTCTTTAGTAGCCGTTTCTTGAATTAAAGTAAATGGTTTTTCACCACCAAATGTCAACATAATTAATTCTCCATCTTTTTTAGTAATTTTATCTTGATTAGATAAATGTGTATTTTGTGGTATATACATTGGATAAATAACATCTTCTATTTTGGTAACAGGTTTTATATTATCTTCAACCACAGCAATTTCCATATTTTCTTTTAAAGTGAAATATTTTTTATCAAAAGTTGCTTTCATATCAATCTTATTAAATTTTGTTTTTATTTGTACCTGATTTTTATCATTTAAAACATGTACTTCAGTAATATTTAAATCCTTATCAATATATATATTTTGTTTAACTAAATCTTTATTATTGGAATAATTAACTTTAGTTGTAATAACATAACCTTTTTCCGTTTTTTTAAACTTACGATTCTTATCACTCGTAATATCTTTTAATATGGTTTGTAGTAAATAACTTTGGGAATTATTATATGGCCATTCGCTTTGAAACTTAAAACTTTTATTTAATGATGGTGTTAAAACATAAATTCCTTCTTCATTTCTTAAAATTATTTGTTCATGATTATTTGTTTTATTTTTCAAACTAACTCTAAATTTATTTTCTGATTCATACGATACATCAATATCATAAGCATATGTATCTTCATTATTTATCATTTCTAAAACACCAACTAAACGATAACTCTTTGTTTTTTCAATTTTTTTTGTTAAATCTCTAACAACATCTTTTTCCCCATATTTACCACACCCAATTAAAATAATACAAGTTAAAAAAGTTAAAAATGATAATATTATTTTTTTCATCTTTCCACCTCATATTTTAATTTCATTTAATTATATGGATATAGAAATTAAAATATGAATGAATAATTTATACTTTTTAGTTAAAAATAAATAATGATTAAGAAAGGAGACAAAAAATGGAAACATTACAAAAAATAGCTTTAGTTATTACTATTATTGGAGCCATAAATTGGGGATTAATTGGTTTATTTGATTATAATCTAGTAGCTGCTTTATTTGGTGAAGCGACAATGGTATCGCGTTTTATTTATGCTTTAGTTGGTATTACTGGATTAATTAATATTGGAATTTTATTTAGTCATATTGAAAAATAAAAAACTTTATCACTAGGATAAAGTTTTTTATTGCTTTTTAATTATTCTTATTTTTACTTT
>JAAYOI010000002.1 GCA_012520435.1 Mollicutes bacterium | reverse complement strand
TAAAGTTCACACTAAATAAAAAGAATATGTTAAAATTTATTTAGAAGAACTTTGGAGGTGTTTTTTATGGGAAAACAAAAGAAATAGACATTAGAAGAAAAGGGAAAACATTGGGTTTTACAAGAAGTATGTCATATAAGGGATGTTGTTGGGAAAATAGTCCTATAGAAAATTGGTTTTATCAATTAAAACGAGAATGGTTAATACCAGCTGGAAAAATGACAAGGAAACAAGCTGTAGAAGAGATAAAAAAATACGTTCATTGGTATAACAACGAACGTATTCAAAAGAAATTAGATACTTATCCCCTATACAATATAGATTAAAGTTTACCAACTAATTTATTTTTTTATTTAGTGTGTACTTGACAGGTACTAGCATCTTTTAGACCTTTTTATTTCCCATAAATTTTTTCATTAAAGACATGGGCATTTTTATCATCACTCTCTTGATCTAATTCTTTTAATTTTTCTGTTGTTATTAAGAAATAATTATGTGTAATACGATTTTGATTATCTTCATAAATAGGATCATCAAAAGTTAAATCCAAGTGTAACCATTGACCATCTAAATAAACTAAATTCCAGACATGTCTATCATTAGATACTTTATAATTACTAACACCTATTTTGTTTAAAAATATACTTATTAAATCAGTATAACCACTACATACGGCATACCCTTCAAATAAAGCACCATAAGCAGTATTAGCTTTATAAAGAGATGTGCCTTCAGCATAAGCACTATCATATTGAACATTATTAACTATATAATCATGTATACTTTTAATATTTTCAGTAGTACTTTTATCACTAGAAACAAGAGTTGGAAGGAGTTCAACAACTTTTTTATTAATCATTTCTATTTCTTCATCGCTATATAATTTGGTAACTGTAATGGTTATTTTTCCAGCCGTAGTATAGGTCGTTTTAATATATTTGTAAGTATTAAAAGGATGAATAAAATTATTGATATGTGATAATAAAGAATTATCACTCATTAAATCTTTAACATCATCAATACAAGTATCATAGGTTTTATCACAATGAAAAGTAAAGGAAATAGTACCTGATGATAGAACAGTATAATAAATATTTAATAAATCTTTTTTACTTTTAGGTGAAAAGTTATTACTTTTTTGAAAATAATTTCTTTCAATATTAATACCATAATTATTAGAAACAATAAGTGAGTGTTCTTCGGTATAATAAGCAGTAATCTGGTCAAATAATTCACTATCACTTATGTATAAATAGAATGAGAAAAAACCAAATAATATAAATAATATATTTAATATTTTCAAAAATCTTTTTAACATATCACACCGATCCTTATATTTTCATTATATCATAAATGTACATAATTTTTAAATAAATAACGAGTTTTTATGTGATATAATTTAAATAGGAATTGTGGTGATTGAAATGCATTACAAAGAGGTTAAAGGGATTTTATCATCAAGTAATGGAATGAACATTTATAGAGGATGTACTCACGGATGTATATATTGTGATTCTAGAAGTAGATGTTACAAAATTGATCATGATTTTGAAGATATCGAAGTAAAAAGCAATGCGATTATATTGTTAGAAAATACCTTAAAAAAGAAAAGAAAAAAATGCATGATATCAACCGGTTCAATGTGTGATCCTTATATTCCTTTAGAACTAGAACTTGGTAAAACTAGAAAATGTTTAGAAATTATTGAAAAATATGGTTTTGGTGCTTCAATATTAACTAAATCCAAAAATATTTTAAGAGATTTAGATATTATTAAAAGAATAAATTCTAAAACCAAATGTGTAGTACAAATGACTTTAACTACTTATGATGAAAAGTTGTGTAAAATTATTGAACCTAATGTCTGTACAACTAAAGAAAGATTTGAAGTGCTAAAAATAATGCGCGATAATAATATTCCAACGGTTGTTTGGTTAGATCCTATTTTACCATTTATCAATGATACGGAAGAAAATTTAAGAGGTATTTTAAATTATTGTATTGAAGCTAAAGTATATGGCATAATTTGTTTTGGGATGGGACTTACGTTAAGAGAAGGAAATAGGGAATATTATTATCAAAATTTAGATAAATATTTTCCAGGATTAAAAGAAAAATATCAAAGAATATATGGTAATAGTTATGAAGTAGTAAGTCCTAATAACTATAAACTTATGAAAATATTTTATAGTGAATGTAAAAAACATAATATTGTTTGTGATAATAAGAAAATATTTCAATATTTAAGTGAATTCCCAGAAAGTAAAGAACAATTGAAATTAGATATATAAGGAGGTAGTATATGGTAGAGTCAAGATGTGGGATATTATGTTCAAAATTAGGATGTGACAAGTTATTTAATGTCAATTGTAAAGGATGTGTAAACATTAGCAAACCATTTTGGGGAGAATGTCCTGTTAAAAAATGTTGTGAAGAAAGGCATTTAGAGCATTGTGGATTATGTTTTGAGTTTCCATGTTCTTTATTAAAAAGTTTTGCCTATGACAAAGAACAGGGCGATAATGGTGCAAGAATATGTCAATGTGAAAAATGGGCAAGCGAGAAAGTATTATCATGAAAAAAGATGTAACTTTATGCAAAGTTACATCTTTTGGTTGCATACAATTAATTATAAATATATAATATAATTGGGAGTAATGATAGATGAAAAAAAGTTTAATGATATGTTTGTTAGTCGTTTTCGTTATTAGTTTAGTGATAACTGCTTTTGAGTATAAGAGGCAGCTAGATTTGGAAAAAGAGCTTGTCGATATGAAGAGCGAAATAAGTAATATGTACAAAAAATTTTATGATATAACTGAAGAAATAACAAATTTAAAATTAGAAGAGCAAACTCTTGAAGTGGAAAAGAAAAAACAAATTGAGCAATACGAAAAATGGTTAAGACACAATCAAATTTTAGAAGATTTATTAAATTAGTATTCAATCCTTTTTTATGTTTGTTTTTTTTAATAATTTTAAATATGTTAATGATTACAAAAATATTTTGTATTAATAAAATTAAAGAACAAGAAATGAATATTGACAAGCAGTCTTTATCTTACATTAAAGAAATTTATAATGAAGTAATAAACGAGAAACCAATTTTTGAAGAAAAAGTTAATGATTTAAAAGATATAGATAATAAAATTGTTAAAATAAAAGAGAAGTATTTTAAAAATGCTTTAGAATACGAAAAAAAAGTATTAGCTGGTGAAGGGACTAAAAAAATTGCTTATTTAACAATTGATGATGGACCTTATAAAAATTACACACCTTCTTTTTTAAATGTTCTTGATAAATATGATATTTTATCTACTTTCTTTTTATTAGGAAAACCCAATGAAATGTATGATGAAATTTATCAACGTATTTTTGATAGTGGACATACTATAGCGAACCATACCTATTCTCATGCGATATGGGGTGGGTTATACGCAAGCGCTAGTTCATTTATTAATGATGTTTTAAAACAAGAAAAATTTTTAGAAGAAAAATTAGGTGTAAAAACAAATATTTTAAGATTTCCTGGTGGCAGTACGACCGCATCTTCATCTTTACGAAATAGCATTATTACGCGCTTAAGAAGTCTTAATTATGGTTACGTTGATTGGAATGTTTCGGCAGGAGATTCTGAAAAAAAACCAAATAAAGAAATAGTTTATAATAATGTTATTAATGGTGCTAAGAATAAAAAAGTAATTGTTATCTTAATGCATGATTTTAGTTATCATTCTTTATCAGCTTTACCATCAATTATTGAACAATTACAAAAGATGGATTTTATCTTTTTGCCATTATTTTATGAAAGTTCGAAGATTAAAAAATAAAACTAAAAATCAATAGTTTTATTTTTTTATATCAAATAAAGAGTTTAAAACAAGATAATTTTGTGGAAAAAAGCGATTAATAGTCCAATAACTTATACCTGCTAGATTATATTTAATGGGTAATTCTAGTTTGGCTTGAATACTTCTTGCATCTTCAAACCATACTTCATGTAATTGGATTAATTCATCATAATAATTAAAAAAAGGTGTTTGGGCAATATAGTCATAGTTAATTGCTTGTCTATAATGTCTAGCAATTTCTATTGCTTCATAATTACCAATGGATTTAGCAAACGTTCCTTCAATATATGGTAATATCCAATCATATCCATAATTAGGAATTCCCATTAGTATTTTTTCGCTTGGTATTTCCGTAATCGCATAATCCAAAACTCTTTGTACTAAATTAATAGGGGCAACAGCTCTAGCTGGACCACCAGCATATCCCCATTCATAAGTCATAAGAACAATACGATCGGCTAAGTTACCAATAGCTTGATAGTCATGGGCTTCATAAAGTATGCCTGGTTGATCACTTCGTATTTTAGGTGCAAGTGATACAAAAAGTAAATAATTATTATTTTTTAATCTTTCATAAACTTTATTAATAAAGTTAATAAATAATTCTTTATTTTCAGGATAAACATATTCAAAATCAATATTTAAGCCCATATATCCTTTTTCTTGCACAATCTCCATAACATTATCAATTAATTTATTTTGTAATTCTTCATTAGTAAGAATAGTTTTAGCTAAATCACTATCAAAACGGCCACTTAATCCAATATTAGTAATAACCATAATAGGTATCACATTATTAATCTTGGCAACCTCAATTAAGTAATCATCATTAATTAAAATAAGATTACCTTCAGGAGTTACTTGGTAACTAAAAATACAAAGGTAAGTTAAGTAGGGAAGAATTTCTAATAATGCTTCAGTATTAATATTAGGAAAAGTATAACCATTAACCTCAATTTCTCTAAATTTTTTAATATTAGGATCATATATAATAACTAAAGTTTGGCCAACTACTAAATATTCATCTAGTGGTATTTGATTATCAAAAGTAATTTTTTGATAATCAACATTATACATTTGACTAATTTGATATAAAGTATCACCTGGTTTTACTACATGAATAATCATTTTATCACCACTTTATACATTTTATGATGACAATTTTAGATATAAAACTAAAAGATTATAAAAGTATTTTTCAAAGAAAAATCACCATAATAAAAATGGTGATTTTTATGTTTTCACATCATTTAATTAAAAAAGAAAATAATGAAGAAATATTATATTTATATATTGATTATCATTTTGAGTTTGCTTCTTTAGGTAATAATACTAAAAAACAAAAACAAAATATATATGAACAAATAAAAAAGTATTTAAAAGAACACAAAATAAATTTTAAAGGACATATTATATATTTAATCTTAAATGGTATAATCATGGGAACAATTTTTATTAATTATCCTATTGCTTCTCAAGAAAAAGCAAAAGATTTTGATTATGTTAAGCAAATACCTTTATTAGTTATAGAAGAAAAGTTTATTAATGAGATAGTTAATAAGAAAAAAGAAGATATTATTCCAAAAGAAAAAAATGAAGTTCAGAAACCAAAAGAAACAAAAAAGTCTGTAACTTTACCCAAAAAAGAAGAAAAAGTAAAGGAACAAACCAATAAGAATAAAGTTACTAATATTCCCAAAGAAAAAGCTGAAATAACGATAACCTTACATCGTTCATCTGGAAGTATTGAAAAACTTGAATTAGAAGAATATATAATAGGAGTAGTTGGAGCAGAAATGCCCGCTTCTTTTAATATCGAAGCCTTAAAAGCACAAGCCGTAGTAGCGCGTACATATGCCCTTAAAATGATGAAAGATAATAAGATTTTAACAGATACAACTAAACATCAAGTTTATAAAGATGTTAATCAATTAAAAGGAATTTGGGGAAGTGCTTTTGATACTTATTATAATAAAATAAAAAAAACCGTTATGGAAACAAAAGGAGAATATATTGCATACAACAATGATTATATAGAAGCTGTTTATCATTCAACTAGTAATGGAAAAACTGAAAGTTCAGAAAAGGTATTTGGTTATTATCATCCTTATTTAGTTGGTGTTGATAGCCATTGGGATAGACAAGCTTCTACCTACTTAAGAGAAACTTCTATGGATTTAAATATTGTAAGTAATTTGTTAGGAATTGATCTTAATGATAATAGTGCAATTGAAATAGTTACAAAAACAAATAGCAATTATATCGATAAAATTAATATTAATGGTAAGGATTTTTCTGGGCGTTTTATTAGAGATTTATTAGGACTTAGATCAGCGGATTTTGATATAGTAATTAATGGTGAAAAGGTTACTTTTATAACACGTGGTTATGGTCATGGTGTAGGAATGAGCCAGTATGGTGCTAATGGGATGGCTAAAGAAGGGTATAGTTATAAGCAAATAATAAGTCATTATTATCCTGGAACGGTTATAAAGAAAAAATGATAAAAAAACCCTAGTAAAAACTAGAGTAAAAAACTTATTTTAAAATTTCTTTATTGTTAGTAAGTCCTACCATATAATCAATTGAAACATTATATAATTGCGATAATTTAATTAAATAAGAAACAGGTATTTCTCTATTTCCATGCTCATAACGTGAATACACGACCCTATTAATTTTTAAGTAGTTAGCAACATATTGTTGTGTGTAATCATGATCTTCACGTAAATCACGTATTCTTTTAAAATGCATTTTATCATCCCCTCATTCTAATTGTAATAGAAAAATTGCGCAAAAATTGTAGAATAAACCATATGGTTACTAAAAAAATATAAAAAGTGTAAAAATGCGAAAAAAAGACGAAAAAATTGGAAAAATATGGTAAAATTTATCCTTAGAAGGATATTTAATTGCGCTAAAAAATAAAAAATGATATACTTAAATAGAAAAAAATAGGGGTCGAAAAAATGGAAAAAAAGATTATTAGATATAAGCCAGATAAAAATTGTGGTTTAACAGATGAACAAGTAAAAATGCGAAAAAAAGATGGATTAGTTAATATTGATACGACTGTTAAAACTAAATCCATTTTAGAGATTATGGCAAATAATATATTTACATTATTTAATTTTTTGAATTTAGGGCTAGGATTAGCCATTTTTTTGGTTGGTTCATATAAAAATTTAATATTTCTTGGTGTTGTTATTTGTAATACTCTTATTAGTATTATTCAAGAAATAAGATCAAAAATGATAATTGATAAATTATCGATTATTTCAGCTACTAAAGTAAAGGTTATTCGTAATGGTCTTGAACAAATGATTAAAATTGATGAAATAGTTTTAGATGATATTATTGAAGCTAGTAGTGGTGAACAAGTTGTAACTGATGCGATTATTGTTGATGGTAGTTGTGAAGTTAATGAGGCATTGATTACGGGTGAATCAAATCCTATTTATAAGAAAAAAGGAGATATGCTTTTATCTGGTAGTTTTATTGTTAGTGGTAAGTGTTTAATGCAAGTAGAACATGTTGGTAAAGATAATTATACTTATATTATTTCGAAAGAAGCAAAGTATATAAAGAGATTAAATTCCGAATTAATGAAATCTTTAAAAAAAGTTATTAAAACAATTTCCATTATTATTGTACCTCTTGGTTTAATTTTATTTTATAAACAATTAATAATTCCTTATAATAATTTAGAAAATGCGGTTGTTAATACGGTAGCAGCTTTAATTGGAATGATTCCCGAAGGACTAATTTTACTTACTAGTACTGTTTTAGCAGTTAGTATTATAAGATTAGCTAAATATAAAGTATTAGTTCAAGAACTTTATTGTATTGAAATGTTAGCACGTGCTGATATTTTATGTTTAGATAAAACGGGAACTATTACGGATGGTAATATGGAAGTTGTTGATGTGATTCCTATTGATAAAAATGTTGATATAAAAGCAATATTAAGTAATTTTGCGCATTTTTCAGAAGATAATAATGCCACTATTCAAGCTATAAGAAAAAACTATCCACTAAAAGATAAATGGATAGTTAAAGATATTATTCCTTTTTCTTCAGCTCGCAAATATTCAGCTATTACTTTTGAAAAGAAGGGTAGTTATATTTTAGGAGCACCAGAAATTATTTTAGGTGATGAAATAAAAAAAATAAAGTCTTTAATAGATAAATATCTTGAAGATTACCGGGTTTTATTATTATGTCATACTGATGAAAAATTAAAAAAGGAAATACCTAGTAAATTAAAACCACTTTTCTTAATTTTATTAAGAGATAAAATTAGAAAAGAAGCAATTGATACATTAGAATATTTTAAAAAAGAAGGAGTTACCCTTAAAATCATTTCAGGTGATAATATTAGAACAGTTTCTAATATTGCTAAAAGGGTAGGAATAGAAATAAAAGATAATTGTATTGATGCAACTACTTTAAAAGATTATAAAAGTTTAAAAGAAGCAGTTTTAAAATACAATATTTTTGGGCGAGTTACACCTAATCAAAAACGTGATATTATTAAAATATTAAAAGAAAATGGACATACTGTAGCTATGATTGGTGATGGAGTTAATGATGTTTTAGCTTTAAAAGAAGCTGATTGTGGAATTGCGATTGCCACTGGTAGTGAAGCATCACGTAATGTTTCCGAATTAGTTTTGTTAGATTCTAATTTTGATGCTATGCCTAAAATTGTAGCCGAAGGAAGAAGAACAATTAATAATATTCAAAGATCAGCCACTCTTTTTCTTGTTAAAACAACATATGCAACTATTTTAGCAATTCTTTTCTTATTTATTAACATGCCTTATCCTTTTATGCCTATTCAATTAACTTTAACAAGTGTTGTTACCATTGGTATTCCATCCTTTATTCTAGCAATTGAACCTAATCATGAAAGAATAAAGGGTAAATTTTTAACTAATGTCATTAGTAAAGTTTTACCAACTGCTTTTACGATAGTAATTAATATTATTATTATAATGATTATTGCATCAATTGTTATGTTAAGTAGAGAACAAGAAACCACTTTAGCAGTTATTTTAACCGGTTATACGGGTTTCTTGTTATTATATAATCTATGTCAACCATTTAATCATATAAGAAGAATTTTGTTAATTAGTATGGTTAGTTTCTTTATTATTGGTGTAGTTGGTTTGCGTAATTTATTTTCGCTTTCAGTTGTTACACTATACATGGCCATTGTTATTACAAGCTTAATTTTAATTGCAACCAAAAACTATCAACTTTTAACTAAGTTATACTATAAAATTAGAAAAAAATATCGCCAAATCTTTAATTAGAGAGGAATATATATGGAAGAAATGGGACTGGTTTTAACTTTAATTGTAGGTTTATTTATATTATTAGGTTCTATTATTATTTTTGTAACTAAAAATAATGATAATATTGTTAATTTTTCAATTAGTATAGCTTTTAGTGTTATTAGTTTTTTAATTATTTTAGAATTAATACCAGAAGCTTGGGAATTAATTAGGGAAAATAATTCTTTAGAAAAATCTTTATTTTTAATTTTTTTATTTACTTTCCTTGGAATTATTATTTTAAAAGGTTTAGATTTTTTAGTTCCGCATCATGAACATAAAGATGATAAACAAAATTTATTACATATTGGTTTAATCTCTAGTATTGCTTTAATTATGCATAATTTTATTGAAGGAATGGCCATTTATAGTAGTGTTAATAGTTCTTTAGAACTTGGTATTCTTATTAGTATTGGAGTAGGACTTCATAATATTCCGATGGGTATGGTTATTACTTCAACAATTTATAAAGCTAATAATAGTATAAGAAAAACAATATGGCTTATTTTACTTATATCTATATCAACTTTTATTGGTGGTTTAATTACTTTTTTAAATCGTAATTTATTAATTAATAATACTATTTTAGGTATTTTCTTATGTCTTACTTTAGGTATGCTTATGTTTCTTGTTATCTTTGAATTATTACCACATATTATCCATACCAAAAATAAAAAAGAAACTTTAATAGGAATTATTATAGGTATGATGGTGATGTTTATTAGTTTCATAATAAGTTGAATTAATAACAAAATAGGTGTATGATATATATACGTTATTAGGAGGAAAAAATGAAAGTTAGTATTTTAGGTACAGGTGCTTATGGTTTATCTCTAGCACTCATGGTTAATGAAAATAATCATGAAATTGTTATGTGGACTAAATTTGAAGAAGAAAAGAAAATATTAGTAGAAAATAAAGGTAATCCTAAATTATTACCAAATGTAAAAATACCTAATAATATAAAATATACAACTGATATGGAAGAATGTGTTAAAGATAGCGATATTATTATGATTATGGTACCAGCAGGATATGTCGATGATGTTAGTAAAGAATTAGAAAAATATTATAATAATCAATATATTTGTATCGGTTCAAAAGGAATTGAACAAGATACTTGTCGTTTTGTTATTGATGTTGTTAAATCACATATCAAAACAAGTAAAATAGCTGTTATCTCTGGTCCTTCATTTGCGGTTGATATTGCGAGCTTTGTTCCAATTGGGTTAAGCCTAGCAAGTAAAGATGAAAAAACGGCAAAAATCATTAAAAAAACTTTACAAAATAAACATTTAAAAGTACGTATTTGTGATGATGTTTTAGGGTTAGAAATATGTGGTTCCGTTAAAAATATTATTGCGATTGCGGCTGGTATTATCGAAGGAATGGGGCTTCCTGAATCAACCCAAGCAATGCTTATTACTGAAGCAATGCATGATATTAAGGAACTTATTAATTCTTTAGGGGGTAATAAAAAAACTATTCTATCTTATGCCGGAATAGGGGATTTACTTTTAACTTGTACTAGTACCAAAAGTCGTAACTTTACTTTTGGAAAATTAATTGGTTCTAAAGCACCTAAAGAAGAAATTAAAAAATATATGGAAACAACAACAATTGAAGGTTTATATACTTTACAATCAATTTATAAATTATTAAAAAATAAAAAGGTAGATATGCCTATTATTGATATCATGTATCAAATAATTGTTGAAAATAAAGATGTGACTTTATTAACTGATTTTTTAGTAAATAAAAAATAAAATATAAAATATAATCTTGGTGTTCGTAGTATTACTGAAAATAATGGAAAAAGATGTATAATTTATACTTTAGGTTGTTATGGTAATTGTTATCAATTGCATAAAGTACAATTACCAAAGGATGGAAGACCAAAACCAACAAATAAAATTATGTTTGAAAGTGAAGAATTTTTAAATGGATTTAAGGTTGTAGTTATGAGCAATGGTGAATATGCTTATATTCGTGAAGAAGATAATTGTGATATGATATTGCAGGAAATTTTAATGAACATGGTTATGCGATGGTAGGTAAAGATGGATGTGTAAGTTGAATTAATAAAAAATTTGAGTATCTTTCAAGAGATGGTCATCTTATTTCTGAAAATCCTAATAACTTACATGAAAAATTTTATACTTGGGATGCTGTTTATCAATTTAGTTCAGGTTCAATACCGTTATCAAAATTATATAAAATTGTATATGATAGCGGGATAGTTTCATATATGGGAACAAATGGTCAATTACAAGAATTTTTTTGTTTGAAGGGAAGGAAACATCAAGTTATAGCTGCCACGAATTTAATAATGCTTTAGGATTTAATAGTGATGGTGTTGCTTTTGCTAGTATCAACCATAATGACGTAGTTTTACATGCAAATGGGTATTGTTTTTCAATTAAAGGACTTTCTAAATTAGTTGAAATGGATGATTTATTTAATAGATGCGACTTTGTTGATGATTTTGGATCTGGAAGCTATCAGAAGAAAATTTCTTTAAGGAAAACTTGATAATTATTAAAGTGTTATTGTAAAAGTAGACAATAAAAAAAGTCTACTTTTTTAATAATAAAAATACTACTATCTTTACCCAAACATCTGTTTGTGTTATAATGAATTTGGTGGTATTATGGATAGAATAATAATGCATATTGATGTTAATAATGCTTTTCTTTCATGGAGTGCCATAGATTTATTAAAACAGGGAGCTAAATACGATATTCGGGAAAGTTATGCCGTTATTGGTGGCGATGAAGAAAAAAGAAGGGGAGTTGTTTTAGCTAAATCTAATCTTTGTAAAAAATTAGGAATTGTTACAGGTGAAAGTTTGTATAGTGCAAGAAAGAAGTGTCCTAATTTAGAAATATATCCACCTAATTTTAAAGTGTATCAATACTATTCTAATAAATTATTTGAATTATTAGGTAAATATACACCTGATATTGAAGTTTTTTCAATTGATGAATGTTTTATTGATTATAGTAAAGTAAAAAAATTATATGGTGATGAATTAGAATTCGCATATAAAATAAAAGATGAAATAAAAGAAAAATTAGGTTTTACAGTGAATATTGGAATTGGTAATAATAAATTGTGTGCGAAAATGGCATCGGAATTTGAGAAACCTGATAAAGCACACACTTTATATATGGATGAGATAAAAGAAAAAATGTGGCCACTTCCTATTGAAAATCTTTTATGGATTGGAAAGAAAACAAGTGTTAAATTAAGAGAATTAAATATTAATACAATTGGCGATTTGGCCAATTCTAATCCTCATGAATTATCAAAATATTTTAAAAATCAAGCTATTAAAATGATTGAATCAGCTAAAGGAATTGATGATTCTGAAGTAATAACCACTTATGTTGATCCTAAAGGAATTAGTCATAGTACTACTTTACCGTATGATTATACTAATAAAGATGAAATATATAAAGTTATTGGTGAACTTTCGGAAAAATTAGGAATAAGCCTAAGAAAACAAAAGAAATATTGTCATGTTATTGCGATTATTATCAGAGATAAATATTTTCACACCTTTTCTCATCAAAGAAGGTTGAAGAATGCAACTGACTTAAATAATGAAATATATGAGGTAGCTAAACAATTATTTGATGAAGCATGGAATAAAGAACCAGTTAGATTAATAGGTGTTCGTTTAGATAATTTAACTGAATCAACTTATCATCAACTTTCTTTATTTGAAGATATTGATTTAAGAGAAAAAGATAAAAAATTAGAAGAAGTTGTTGATAATTTAAAAGATAAATTTGGACATCAAATTATTACAATGGCAACTTTAGTTGAAAATAAAAAAGATAAAAAGAATTGAAATAATATTTTTTTATATGTTATAATTGAAAAGTAGATTTGGAGGAAATTATGAATCAAGGTATTATCAATGAAATCGCAAAAGATCTAAACATTACAACTAAACAAATAGAAGCAACTTTAAAATTACTTAGTGAAGGAAATACTATTCCTTTTATTGCCCGTTATCGTAAAGAAGCAACTAGTAATTTAAATGAAGAGCAAATAAGAAAAATTAGTGAGGTATATGAATATCAAGTTAATTTATTAAAAAGAAAAGAAGATGTTATTAGATTAATTGAAGAAAAAGGATTAATGACAGATGAACTTAAAGAAGAAATAATGAAGGCTACTAAATTAGTAGAAGTAGAAGATTTATATAGACCTTATAAAGAAAAGAAAAAGACGAAAGCTACGGAAGCTATTAAAAATGGTTTGGAACCTTTAGCTAAATTAATTATGGAGTTTCCAATTAAGGGTTCACTTGAAGAAATGGCTAAACCTTTTATCAATGATAAAGTTCCAAATATTGAAGCAGCTTTAACAGGAGCAGGTTATATTATTGCTGAAATAATTAGTGATAATGCGAGTTATCGTAAATGGATTAGAATGAATACTTATATTCATGGTGTTATTGTTAGTAAAATTAAAAAGGGTGCAGTTGATGAAAATAAAGTATATGAAATGTATTATGATTATCAAGAAAGTGTAAAACAAATAAAAGCCCATCGCGTGCTTGCTTTAAATCGTGGTGAAAAAGAAAAAGTTTTAAATGTTAGTATTGATGTTGATAGTGATTATATTATTAATTATTTAGAAAAGAAAATTATAAAAAATCCTGAATCATTTGTAGTTTCAATAGTAAAAGAAGCTATTTTAGATAGTTATAAAAGATTAATCGCACCTAGTATTGAACGCGAAATTAGAAGTGAATTAACGGAAAAAGCAGAAATAGTAGCGATTGATAATTTTAGTAAAAATTTAGAAAAATTATTATTACAACCACCAATGAAAGATAAAATGGTACTCGGTTTAGATCCCGCTTATCGAACGGGGTGTAAATTAGCTGTCATAGATTATACTGGTAAAAAATTAGATATTAAAGTTATTTATCCTCATGAACCACATAATAAATATGAAGAAAGTAAACAAATCGTTTTAGATTTAATCGATAAATATAATATCGATATTATTGCTATAGGTAATGGTACAGCTTCAAGAGAAAGTGAAGCTTTTATTGCTGATGTGATTAAGAGTTCTCGTCGTAAAGTCGAATATATTATTGTTAATGAAGCAGG
>JAAYOI010000015.1 GCA_012520435.1 Mollicutes bacterium | reverse complement strand
TATATGGTAAAATAATTTTGGTGATTATATGGAAAGGAAAATAGTTCTAACAGGTATAATAAAATGTAAAGAATTATTTTTAGTAGTACAAAGAAATAAAAATGATGATTTTTATCCAAGCGCTTGGGAATTTCCTGGTGGTAATTTAGAAGATGGTGAACTTTTATGTGATGCTTTAAAAAGGGAACTAAAAGAAGAAATAAATTTTACTAAAGTTTTTGAAGCAAAGATAATTAACTATTATGATGAAATAAAAGAGAAAAATAACGAATTATATCATATAGTGGAATTAGATTTTTTAATTGATGTTGATAATATGGATCTTGATATAAAATTAAGTTTAGAACATTCTAATTATAAATGGGTAAAAAAAGATTCGGAATTATTGGATAATTTTATTAAGAATAAAATTAAAAATTTATAAAATATTTAATGAATGGAAGAAAGTAGTGAATAAATTATATATTGTTGGACATGGAAAAACTGATTAGAATGTTAAAGGAATAGTACAAAGTTCAAATGATATTGAATTAAATGAAGAAGGAATTAAGGAAGCAAAAGAGTTATCTAAATCTATCAATATAGATGAGATAGATAGTTGTATTTATTCACCATTAAAAAGAGCAAAACAAACTGCTGAAACATTAGTTGGTGATAAAATAAAAATAATTTATGATGATTTATTATTTGAAAGAGGTTTTGGTGATTATGAAGGAAAACCAATAAATCCTGATTTGATAGCATTACATTGGGATTATAATTTGAATCATAGTTCTCATAATCTTGAAAGTATTCAAAATTGTTTATTAAGGGCAAAAAGATTTTTAAAAAAAATCTAAAGTGAGTTTCCTAATAAAACAATATTAATAGTATCACATGGAGCATTTATAAAGACACTTCATTTTAATTAAATGGGATATGATGAAAATACTGATTTTTTATCATTTTTTCCAAAAAATGCGACTGTTTATGAATATACAATAAAATCACATGTTAAATAACTGATTTAAGGCTAATAACATATTCACAAAATCCCTTTAGTCATATGATAAACTAGATAAGGGGGATTAATATATGTTATTTAATAAAAGACCGGGATTTGGATTTCAAAATATGGGTATGGGATGTTGTCCTGAACCACCTATGTGTCAACCAATTACAGAACCAACAATAACAAAATGCATTGAAAAAGAGTTCTGTCATGAAGTACAACATATTTGCCCAATCCATACACATGTCATAAATCGTCACATTTATAAACATACTTATACTCCACAATACACAGCTTCAGAAGAAAATCAAATTGTTAATGTAGACCCAGGAAACTGCTGTCAATTCATGTAAAAAAAACAGATTTTATCTGTTTTTTTACTTATTTAAATATTTTTCATAATATTCTTCAAGTGTTAATTTATTTTCGTATATTATTTTTGCGACTTCTTCACCAACATAACGATAATGCCAAGGTTCATATTTAAAACCCGTTATTTTTTCTTTGTTTTCCGGATATCTTAAAATAAAACCATAATTGTGAGCATTATCTTTCATCCATTCAAATTCTGGACTTTTTTCAAATTCATCATAGTCTTCATTTGATCCCATTACATCAACAGCAAGCCCAGTTTGATGTTCAGAGTGACCTGGTCTAGCTGAACACTTATCTGCATATTCAAGTCCTTTTTCTAATACATAATTTTCATATAATTCTTTTTGATAATTATAATCACGATAAGCTGATACTGCAACAATTCTATAGCCTAAAAGATTAGCGTCATGACAAAGTTGCTCAAATTTTTCTTTAACGATTCCGACTAATTTCTTATCGGCATTAGAACAAGCTAAATTAATTGGTTGTAAATCATTTGGAATAAAATCTTCAGGAAGTTTATTGTTTTTATTTACTAAAACTAATATATTACTTGGATTATCAACAATCTTTATGTTTTCATAAAAATCATCTTTAAAGAAGGGAATATCTTTAGTAAAAAATATTATTATTAATATAGCAATCACAATATATACACAATTTCTAAAAGTTTTTTCATTCATGCTATCACCAATATATTATATGATGATAATAAAAAAATAGGACATGTCCTATTTTAAATAATAAGCATAATATTCATCAAAAGTTATTCCTTCATCATATATTTTTTTGGCGTATTCTACTCCAACATAACGATAATGCCATGGTTCATACTTATAACCTGTAATATGTTCTTTTTCTTTAGGATATCTTAAGATAAATCCATATTTATAAGCATTTTCATTTAACCATCTAAATTCTTCGGTTTGTTCAAATTCATCCATTGTAGTATTATAAGTAACAATATCAAGAGCAAGTCCTAATTCATGTTCTGAATGTCTTGGTCTAGCTGAATACCTATCAGCTTCTTTTTTACCACTACTATTAACATAACCATTATATAAAGATTTTTGAAAATCATAACTACGATATGAAGAAGTAACAATTAAAGTTAAACCTTCTTTTTTAGCTGCATATGCCATATCAAGATAATGATCAAGTACTTCTTCTTTTATTTGATGACCACTATAAGCAAACTGAAGAGTAATTGGTTTTAAATCTTCAGCTGCATAATCATTAGGTAATTTATAAAATTTATTAACTAAAATTAAATTACCTTTAGACATATCAGCTTCTTTAACATTAGTATAAAATTCATTATCAGCTTCAACATTAACAATACTGATAATATCTTCAATAGTTTTTTCTGAATTTTTAATATAATAATTTTGATAACGATCTAAATTAGAATATATAAAATATTTTTGATTAATAAATTTAATTAAATTAGGATAATATTGTTTGTCTAATAATGCTTCTATTTCTTTATCATTTAATTTATTTGTGATGGTTGTTATTTCTTCTTTAGAATAACCAATTTCTTTTAATTTATATTCAAATGTTTGTATATATTTATAATATTTAATACCAAAATATCCACTACCAGCAATAATAACTAAAATGACAAATACAATAAAAATAGAGGTAAAATTTCTTTTGCGAGCTTTCTTTTTTTTCGCCATAATATCACCATTTCAATTATAACTCTTATTAACTATAAAAGCAATTAACATTTACTTATTTTACTTTAAGTTATAATTTTATTGTAAAGTTTTTACTATTTTAAAAATAAATAAGAAGTATTAAATGTCATAATTTGTCATACCTTTATAATAGAGGTGGATTATGAAAAAAATATTTATTATTCTTTTAATAACTATTTTATTATTGCCATTAAATTTAGTTAAAGCAGAAGAAAATCTTAATCTAGCGGAAAGTGCAAAAAGTGCGATTTTAATGGAAGCTAGTACTGGTGAAATTATTTTTGAAAAAAATTCTCATGAAAAACTTGCACCAGCTTCTATGACAAAAATAATGGGAATGCTTTTAGTTATAGAAAGTATTGAAAAAGGTGTTATAAGTTGGGATGAAATGGTAACTGTTAGTGAAAATGCATCAGGAATGGGTGGTAGTCAAATTTTATTATCAACTGGTGAGAAAATGAGTGTTCGCGATTTATTTAAAGGGGTGGCAATTGCGAGTGGTAATGATGCGATGGTAGCTTTAGCTGAAAAGATTGCGGGTACGGAAGATTTATTTGTTAATATGATGAATAAAAGAGCAAAAGAGTTAGGATTAAAAAATACTAATTTTAAAAACTCTCATGGTTTAGATGAAGCCAATCATTATTCAACAGCTTATGATAAGGCTATTATATCAAGAGAATTAGTTAAACATGAAGAGGTTTTAAAATATACATCTATTTATGAAGAATACTTACGAGCTGATACTGATGAAAAAGTATGGCTTGTAAATACTAATAAATTAGTACGTTTTTATGATGGTGTTGATGGTATTAAAACTGGTTCTACGAATAATGCTGGGTATTGTTTAGCAGTAACTGCTAAAAAGAATAATATGAGAATTATTGCGGTTGTTATGGGGGAACCTGATAGTCAAACCCGAAATAAAGAAGTATCAGAAATGCTTGATTATGCTTTTGCTCAATATGGCATTGAACAACTT
>JAAYOI010000080.1 GCA_012520435.1 Mollicutes bacterium | reverse complement strand
TTTAGCAAGATCCCATAATAATGTCAATATAATTGCTCTTTCTAGTACTATGCCTTTATTTAAAATGAAAGATATTATTGATGTTTTTCTTAAAACGCCTTTTTCTAATGAGGAACGACATCAAAGAAGAATTGATAAAATTAATAATTATGGTAATGTAAATGAATATATAGGAGATAATAATAATGAATATTAGGACAATTCTCTATATTATTATTGTGCCTTTAACTATTTGGTCTTTAGAAGGTACTAGATTCGAACAGTTATTTAAAAAGAATAAATATTATCAAATACACATACTATATATAATAGTAAGTCTGGCTTTATCTTATTTAGTTGTTAATTTTTTAATGGATTTTTTCATTAGTTCCCAAGTATTAAAGTGATTTTAGTTGGAGGTTTTATAACTAAAAGATAAAGAGGGGATCTGATGATAAAGAAAATAATTCTGTTAATTCTTTTAATAATTTTTATTCCTTATGTGGTTGTTAATCTTTTTATAAAAGATGAAGAAATAAAATTCAATTATGTATCTAATATGGTTGTTAGAGTAAAAAGGGAAAGTAGTGGAAGAATTGATAAAGTACCTTTTGAAGAATATGTAACAGGAGTTCTTGCTGGAGAAATGCCTATTACTTTTAGTATGGAAGCATTAAAAGCACAAGCCGTAGCAGCAAGAACTTATGTTATGAAAAAGATGGCTTATAATAAAGATAAAGAATATGATGTAGTTGATACAGTAGCTAATCAAGTTTATTTAGATGATGAGCACTTAAGAACAGTATGGAAAGAGGAATACCAAACTAAAATAAACAAAATAAAAATGGCAGTTATGGCTACTAAAGGCGGTTATTTGGCTTACGATGGTAAAGTAGCCGACATATTTTATTTTTCAACTAGTGTAGGAAAAACCGAAAATAGTGAAGATGTTTTTAATATTAAACTTCCATATTTAAGAAGTGTTGATTCTAAATGGGATAAAGAGGTTTCTCCTGTTTTTAATGATTATTTTTATTTTACTTTAGATGAATTTTATAAAAAATTAAATATTCCTTATCAAGATAAAATAAAAGTTGAAATTTTAAAAACAACTAGTACAGGACGTATTAAAGAATTAAAAATAAATAGCAAAAAATTTACGAGTAGTGAAGTTTTTAGTGCTTTAAATTTAAGATCAACTTATTTTGAAATTATTCAAAATGGTAATGAAGTAAAAATTATTACAACCGGATATGGTCATGGAGTTGGTATGAGTCAATATGGAGCCGAAGGAATGGCAAGAGCAGGTTATACTTATGATCAAATATTAAAACATTATTATCAAGGAATTGAAATTAAAAAAATTTAAAAATTAAAGTATAAAATCAGAATATGTGTTCACACTCTTAATAGAGGTGAAACAATGGTAAAAAGAAAACTAAAAAAACCAGTTATTTATGCACTTTATGGAATTGCGGGTGTTATTTTAATTACTTGTATTTATGTAGTAGAAAAGGCTTTATCTGATGCGATGTTTAAGCCAACTAATGATGATTTTGAATATGTAACAAAGCCAATCATAGATGATGATGCTCCGGTTATCAATGTTAAAGCTGTTATTTTACGTCCGTATAATAATAATAAGGTAGAAATAAAAAAGGGTTTTTATGATCATGAAGGTGAATCTAAAGAACAAGAAAAATCTTTAATATTGTTTGAAAATACTTATTTACAAAATACGGGTGTTATTTATGGTTGTAATGACACTTTTGATGTGGTATCTATTTTAGATGGAACAGTTATTGATGTTAAAGAAGATAACCTACTTGGTAAAATAGTAGAAGTTAAACATAGTAATGATATGATTAGTATTTATCAAAGTTTAAGTGAGGTTTTAGTAAAGAAAGATGATATTATTAAACAAGGTGATGTTATTGGAAAAAGTGGAACATCTAATATGTTTAGAGATATAGGTAATCATTTATATTTTGAATTGATTTATAAAGGGAAAAATGTTAATCCTGAAGAATATTATGATAAAAAAATTGAAGAATTATAAGGAGCAGTTGCTCCTTTTTTGGTATAAATACCCCGCTAATTTATATAATTTACTAAAGGGGTGTATTGATAATGCGCACAAGCATTGTAAATCGTGTTTTAAATGAGGCTTATTATATAATTACAACCCATAAAACTATTCGTCAGATTGCTAAAGTATTTAATGTATCAAAGAGTACAGTACATAAGGACTTACATGAAAGGTTATTAGAAATTGATAAAAACTTATATATGGAAGTTGATAAAATATTAAAACATCACATCGAAGTAAGGCATTTAAGAGGTGGCGAAGCAACGAAAAAAAAGTATTTAAAATTAAAATAAAGCACTACATAACCAAGAATATTTATGATATAATGGTAACAGTGGATGAAGGAATGAGGGTGATAATATGTTTTCTAAAGATATTGGTATTGATTTAGGAACAGCAAATGTTCTTGTATATATAAAAGGACAAGGAATTGTTTTAAATGAACCAAGTGTTGTTGCAATAGATGCTGAAACAAGAAAATCATTAGCTTTTGGTAATGAAGCAAGAGAAATGTTAGGAAGAACACCAGGTAAAGTTCAAGCTATAAGACCAATGAAAGATGGTGTTATAGCTGATTTTGAAATTACCGAAATAATGCTTAATCATTTTATTCGTAAAATAAATGGTAAAAGTTTCTTTTCTAGGCCTCGTATTTTGATATGTTGTCCATCAAATATTACCCAAGTTGAAAAGAATGCTATTAAAGAAGCGGCAGAAAGAACAGGTGCTCGCAAAGTTTTTATTGAAGAAGAGCCAAAAGTTGCTGCTATTGGAGCTGGCCTTGATATATCGAAACCAAGCGGTAATATGGTTATTGATATTGGAGGTGGAACTACCGATATTGCCGTTTTATCATTAGGTGGAATTGTAACTAGTTCATCAATTAAAATAGCGGGCAATGTTTTTGATAATGATATTATGAAATATATTAAAGATAAATATAAACTATTAATTGGCGATCGTACTGCTGAAGATATTAAAATAACGATTGGTACGGTTTTTCCAGGATCAAGAAACGAGAAAATGGAAGTACGTGGTCGTGATTTAGTAACAGGACTACCACATACCATAACTATTTGTTCAGAAGAAGTAGAAGAATCTTTACGTGAAAGTGTATATATTATTGTTAATACTGCTAAGAATGTTTTGGAACAAACACCACCTGAACTATCAGCAGATATAATTGATAAAGGAATTGTTATAACAGGTGGTGGATCTTTAATAGATGGTTTTGATAAGTTATTATCACATGAATTAAAGGTACCAGTTTTTATTGCTGAAAGTCCTTTAACATGTGTAGCTGAAGGAACTGCTATCCTTTTAGATAATCTTTATTTAATTGATAAATAACAAGAAAAAATAACATAGACATATGTTATTTTTTT
>JAAYOI010000014.1 GCA_012520435.1 Mollicutes bacterium | reverse complement strand
TAGTGCAGAAGGTGAATCAAGCGAAAATGCTGATGAAATTCAAATTATTACGGATATTGAAGATAAAGATAATTGTATTGCCCAAATTGATGAATAACCAACTGAAGAAGAATAAAAACCACTATTTAAGTGGTTTTTTGTTGAATATAACTATATTTACATAAATAAAAAAGGGAACCTTCTCTTTTTTTAATTTTTATTGTATAATTATACCGTCACTATACTTTTATAATAGTCAATGAAACTATAAAGATAAAAACTTGGCTATTTAGAAATAAAATGTTATAATAAACATGGGGTTATAATCAAAAAAATAATAACGAGGCGAGGGGAAAGTATGAACAACGTATTACTGATGAAATTTAGACAAGATATTCGTCAAATAACAAGATATTATAAAAAATTGGTTTCTAAAACCAAAAGCAAAGAAATTATTGGTAGTATTAATGAATGGTTAGTTGATAATTATTATATTATTGGTGAACAAGAAAAATATATTAAAAACGATTATAATGCAGAAAATACTAGACATATTAAAGAAAAAAGAAAAAGAGAATTATATCAATTGATATATAATTGTTTAAATGAAAGTGGTTTTAAATTAGATTTTGCTGCTTTATTTAAAAAGTTAAATAATCATCAAAAACAAACAAATAAAAATTTTACCTATTCAGAAATTCATTTTATTCATGTAGTTATAAGAATTGTTTTAATTGAAGAATTAAATAAAGTTTGTAAAAATTTAAATAAACGTTTAAATGATGAAGAAAATGTTAAAAAGTTATTTGAACAAATACGTAAGAAAATTCGTGATAATGAAGAATTTGAATTAGAGCAATATATTAATTTAAATGATAATATTCTCAATAATTCATATTATATTGAACAATTAAATTATCGCTTAAAAGGAATAGGCCGTTTATCAGAAAGTGCATTTGTTAAGCTGAATGAATTATTAATTAAAAACAATGTATCTTTAAGGGATGTTATTAAACAGTCTCATCATGAAGTAGCTAGAGATAATTTTTTAATGATGAATATTTTTAATTCATTAAGAAAAATAGCAAAATGTAAAATTGAATATTTGTGCAAAAACATTAGTTATACAGAAAAGATTTTAGTTAGTGAAAAAGTTAATATTTATGATCAAATATATGAAAATAATAAATTTGAATATCGTAATAAAATTGTTAAGAATGCTAAGAAATTAAAAATGAAAGAGCACGAATATGCTCTTAAAATTGTTGAAAAGGCTAATAGAGAAAATAAACATGTAGGTTGGTATTTATTTGAGAAACATAATATAACTTTACGTACTGTTATTTATCTTGGTATTATTACAATTTTAACATTATTTATATCGTATTTTTTATCAAAACATTTAGGTATGGGGATATTTGTTATTTTACTTATCCCAATTAGTAGTTTAGTTATTGAAATCGTTAACCAAATATTAATGAATACGATTAGACCAACTAGTTTATTTAAGCTGAAATTTGAAGATGGATTACCACCAGAATATAGTACTATGGTTGTTATTCCAACAATTGTTAAAGATAGAAGTAAAGTTGAAAAAATGTTTGAAAAATTAGAAGCTTATTATTTATCTAATCGTGTGGATAATTTATATTTTACTTTATTAGGTGATTGTTCAAGCGAAGATACTATAACTGTTTCTCATGATGATGAAGTAGTTGAAGCTGGGCTTCAAAAAGTTAAAGAATTAAATGCGAAATATGGCAAAAAGATCTTTTACTTTGTTTATCGTAATCGTTTTTATAATGAAAGTGAAGAAAGTTATCTTGGTTTTGAAAGAAAACGTGGTGCTTTAATTCATTTTAATAAATTAATTTTAAATAAATTAACACCTAGCCAAAAGAAAGAATATTTTAGGGCTCATACTTTTGATAATTTTAGAACTAAAATTAAATATGTTATAACTCTTGATGTTGACACCAAATTAGTTTTAAATACAGCTTTAAAATTAATTGGGGCAATGGCCCATCCACTCAATCGTCCTGTTCTAAATAAAGAAAAAACGAGAGTTATTAGTGGTTATGGGATTATGCAACCACGAATTACTATTGATGTTGAAGTTACTAATAAATCAAATTATTCACAATTGTTTGCTGGATTAGGTGGTTTAGATGTTTATGTAACTGCTAGATTTGACTTGTATCAAGATGTTTTTAAAGAAGGAAGTTTTGTTGGTAAAGGAATATATGATTTAGAGGTTTTTGATAAAGTACTTTCTAATACTTTCCCAAATAATTTAATCTTAAGCCATGATTTAATTGAAGGTAATTATTTAAGATGTGGTTTTATTAATGATGTTGAACTTTATGATGATTATCCATCTGCATACTTAAATGATGCGATTAGACATCATCGTTGGAATCGTGGCGATTGGCAAATTATTGAATGGTTAGGTAAAAAAGTAAAGAATGCTAAGAGTCAAGTAGTTAAAAATCCTATTAATTTATTAGCTAAATGGAAAATATTTGATAATTTAAGAAGAAGTTTAATGTCTTTATTCTTATTATTAATTATTTTCTTTGGTTTAACCTTTGGAAGTGGTGATGGGTTAGCATATATATCACTTGTTTTAACAATTATTTCGATACCTATTTTCTTCTATTTAATTAATAAAGCCCTTCATCGTAATCGTTATGATATGTTCTTAAAATATTATCTTGATTTAATAAGAGGAATAATAGCTGTTATCAATAAATCACTTATTATGTTAGCTATTCTTCCATATGAGGCATATTTATATCTAGATTCAGCAATTAAAGCTTTATATCGCATGACCATTAGCAAAAAGAATTTACTTAATTGGGTAACAGCTGAAGAAGTGGAAAAATTAACTAAAAATAATATAATGACATATGTTAAAACATTTTGGATTAATTATGTATGTGCTGGTTTATTAATTATTTTAACTTTAATACTTAAGCCATATGATATTATTATGACATCAGGAATTGCTTTTATTTGGGTATGTGCTCCTATTTTGATGTCATCAATTAGTCAAAAAATAAAAGTTGATAAAGTAACTTTAAATGATGAAGAAACAGAAGAATTAAAAGAATTGGCATACAAAACATGGAAATATTTTGAAGATTTTTTAACACCAGAATCAAATTATTTAATTCCTGATAATTATCAATGTAATCGTGCTGAAAAAATTGTTTATCGTACATCACCAACTAATATTGGTTTTTCTTTAGTAAGTATAATATCTGCTGCTGAATTAGGAATCATTACTCATAAAAAAGCAGTTGATTTAATAACTAAAATAATTATGAATGTCGAAAAATTGGAAAAATGGAATGGTCATTTATATAATTGGTATGACACTACTAATTTGAAAAAAATGCCACCATATTTTATATCAACCGTTGATAATGGTAATTTTGCAGCCTCATTATATGTAGTTAAAGGATATTTAGAAAAATATGGGGAAAATACAATTGCTTATGGTATTAAAAAAATAATTGATGAAATGGATTTTTCAAAATTATATAATACTGAATTAGATGTCTTTAGTATTGGTTATAACGATAGTGAAAAGATTTTATCACCTTTCAATTATAATAATTTCGCATCTGAAGCAAGGTTAAGTAGTTATGTAGCGATTGCTAAAGGGGATGTACCTCATAAACATTGGTTTTGCTTAGATAAATCATTAACTAAATATCGCTTTTATAAAGGACTTACTTCGTGGTCGGGAACTTGTTTTGAGTATTTCATGCCATTAATATTCATGAAAACATTTGAACATACTTTACTTGATGAATCTTACTTTTTCGCATATTATACTCAAAAATGGTTTATGAAAGAAATTGATCCTAAAATGCCTTGGGGTATGTCTGAATCGGCTTATAATGAATTAGATGATGCTGAAAATTATAAATATAATACTTTTGGTATCCCATATTTAAGATTGCAAGAATCACAACACTATCCAATTGTATTATCACCATACAGTTCCGTTATGGCTATTAGTGTTGCTGATCGTGATGTGTATGAAAATATCAAAAAATTTATTAATTTGAATATGATGGGCGATTATGGTTTATATGATGCTTATGATTATGGAGATGGCGCTGTTGTTCAAAATTATTATGCTCATCACCAAGGAATGATCTTAGCTAGTTTAACTAATTATTTAAAAAATAATATCATTCAACAATATTTCCACAGTAATCGCGATATTGATGCATATGAAATATTATTAAAAGAAAAAGTTCAAATTAAAACCTATATTGATCTTAAGGTCGCCAAATATAAAAAGTATCAATATAACAAAGAAGCTAAAGAAACTGACGTTCGTGTTTTTGATAAACCACAACCAATTCCTGAAATGGGTGTTTTATCGAATGGTACTTATACCGTTTTAATCAATGATCGCGGTATGGGCTTTAGTAAGCATAAGAACTTACAAATCAATAGATTTCGTCAAGTGGCTGATCAAGATTATGGTATCTTTGTTTATATTCGTAATCTTAATAATGATAAATTATGGTCAAATACTTATGCTCCATTAGATGTTCCAACTGATAAATATAAAGTTATTATGGCATCGGACCGTATTAAATATATTAGAGAAGATGATGGTATTGTTACGACTACCGAAGTTACTGTAACAAGAGATCATAATGCTGAAATTAGGAGAATTACTTTCCAAAATAATACTAATGAAGATGTAACTTTAGAGGTTACCTCTTATGGTGAAGTAATATTATGTCGTAATGAAGAAGATATTGCCCACCGTGCTTTTAACGATTTAACTATTTATAGTGAAATTGATGAAGAAACATCATCATTGATTTTCAATCGTAAATCGCGAACCAAAGAAAATACAAGGTATTATATAGTTAATCGTTTGTTTACATATAATGAAGAAAATGAACCATTCGAATTTGAAACATCAAGAGAAAAATTTATTGGAAGAAACAATACAGTATCTAATCCTGAAGTAATTATGTCTAAAAAGAAATTATCTAATAGTGTTGGTGCATCGCTTTCATCAATTATGAGTATTAGAAAATACATTACAATTGAAGCTAAAGGTAAAAAGAGTGTTTGCTTATTAATAGGTTTTGGTAAATCAAGAGAACAAGTTATGGATATTGTTAATCTTTATAAAGATGAATTATCAATTAATAAAGCATTTGAGATGACTACTGTATTAAATAATATTAGTGCAGGATATGCGAATTTAAAGGCTTACCAAAAAAGTTTATTTAGTTCAATGTTAAAATATATTTATCAAGCAATACCATTAAATGAAGAACGTAAAAATGTAATAAGTCAAAATAAATTATCAATCAATAATTTATGGAGATTTAATATTTCTGGTGATTGGCCAATTATTTTAGTAGAAATTGATAATATTGAAAGTGTTGGTTTCATAAAAGAAGTATTACAAGCTTATGAATTTTATAAAAATAATGGTTTATGTGTTGATGTTGTTATTCTTAATAATGAAGATATAACTAAAGAAAAGACTATTCAAGATTATATTGATAATTTAATGTATCGTATTAATAGTACTAACTATTTTGATAATGTTCCAGGTAATGTTTATGTTATACCATCTCATGAAATTACTGAAGATGAAAGAATATTATTAAAAACGGTTGCTACTCTTGTTTTAAATGCTTCTATTGATAAATCATTAGGTGAACAAATTTATCAATATCATACTACTCTTCCAACAATTGATAAAACCAATCATGTTAAATCAATTGAAACCTTAGAAGTAGATTTACCAAAAGATATTAAATTTTATAATGGTTATGGTGGATTTATTAATAATGGTAAAGAATATGTTATTGATAAAGTAAATACTCCTATGCCATGGTCTAATATAATCGTAAATGATAAATTTGGAACAGTTGTAACTAATAAATTAGGTGGTTTTACATATGTTCAAAATAGTCGTGAATTTAAATTAACTTCATGGAGTAATGATATTATTAGTGATCCTACAATTGAATGTATTTGTATAAATTCTGAAAAATTTATCCCATCATTTGTTAAACATGGTTTTGGTTATACTATTTTTGAAGGCAAAACTAAAACTTATGATATTGAAATAAAAATTTTTGTTGGAAAAGAAGATCGTATTAAATTCTATGAAGTTAGAGTAATTAATAAGCATAAAGAACCACAAAGTTTAGAAATTACTTTTGCTCCAAAATTAGTTCTAGGAGTAACTGAAGAAGCAACCAATCGTTATTTATTAGCAACCTTTAATGAACAAGATAATCGTTTGTATATTAATAATAAATATAATATTCATTTTAATAATAGAAATATCTTCTTATCTGCAACTGAACCTATTATTAAATACAATATTGATAGTATAAGCACTAAATCAATTACTATTAATTTAAATTTAAATAAAGCTGAAGAAAAAACATTTGCTTTTATGTTAGGTTGTGAAGAAGGAGATAAAGAATTAATTAAGTATCAAAGTGTTGCTAATATTAAGAATGAGTTTGATAAAGTTGTTCAATATTGGAATGATAAATTATCAATTTTAACTGTTAAAACACCTGATGAAGCTTTTGATTATGTTATAAATGGATGGTACTTATATCAAACTTATGTTTCAAGATTAATTGCGCGTGCTGGATTTTATCAAGTTGGAGGAGCAATTGGATTTAGAGATCAATTACAAGATTGTATGGCTGTTATGTATACTAATCCTAAACTTACTAGAAAACAAATTTTAGAACATGCTAAACATCAATTTAAAGAGGGAGATGTTCTCCATTGGTGGCATAGCGAACTTGATTTTGGTGCTAGAACGAGATTTACTGATGATTATTTATGGCTAGTATATGTTACAGCTGAATATTTAAAAATAACTGAAGATTATAGTATTTTAGATGAAAAAGTATGTTTTGTTACTGGTCCAGAATTGGCAAAAAACGAAACAGAAAAAGGTATTTATTATAAATATAGTAAAGATTCAAAAACTGTATATAATCACTTAAAATTATGTATTGATAAAGCCCTCAATCAATTTGGACGTCATCGTTTACCACTCATGGGTAGTGGTGATTGGAATGATGGAATGAACCGTGTTGGTCATAAAGGAGAAGGCGAAAGTGTCTTTGTTGGTTTCTTCCTTTATAATGTATTAGGTAAAATGGTAGATATTTCAAGCCAACGTAAAGATGAAGAATTTGTAAGAAAATGTTTAGAAAGAAAAGAAAAGTTAAAGGATGCACTTAATAATAATGCTTGGGATGGCGCTTGGTATCTTCGTGCTTTCTTTGATAATGGTGATCCACTTGGTTCACGTAACAATTTAGAATGTCAAATAGATTTGTTAGTACAATCATGGAGTATTTTAACTGAAGTTGCCAATGAGAAAAAGAGAAATTCATTGTTAACAGAAGTAGAAGCAAGATTAGTTGATAAAGAAAATAAAATGATTAAATTATTAACGCCACCATTTAGAAAATCAAAAAATAATCCAGGTTATATCCAAGATTACTTAATGGGAATAAGAGAAAATGGTGGACAATATACTCATGCAGCTTTATGGTACGTACTTGCTCTTCTTAAAAATGGTAATATTGATCAAGCATACGAACACTATCAAATGCTTAATCCAATTAACCATTGTTTAAATAAAGAGGATACTGATATATATAAAGTTGAACCATATGTTATTGTGGCTGATATTTATTCTAATTCTGAACATTTAGGTCGTGGTGGTTGGACATGGTATACAGGCTCAGCTGGTTGGGCATATAAAATAGGTATTGAAGAAATAATTGGCTTTAAGAAAAGTGGCGATACATTAACTATTGATCCAAAGATTAACTCTAATTGGGATCAATTTGAAATCAATTATCGTTATATGAATACAATTTATTATATTACAGTCATTAATAAGCATCACATATCAAAAGGAAAAGTTGAAATTGAATTAGATGGTAAAAAGCTTGAAGATAATTTAATAAAATTAGTTGATGATGGTATAGTTCATCAAGTAAAAGTTGTTATGAAGGAGGATGTATGATAACTTTTGATTTTAAAACATATACCAAGAACTTTATTTCTAAAGAAGAAATAAATAAATATATTAATAAGAAAAAAGATATTAAAAAATATTTAGATAATAAAATAGATATGATGGGTTGGTATAATGTTGATAAACTTTTTGATCTAAAGTTAATTCAAAACATCCTCCGTACCGCCACTTATATTCGTGAATCTTGTGATGTTTTTCTTGTTATCGGTATTGGTGGTTCCTATTTAGGTGCTTTTGCCTTTATTGAAGCCCTTAATCCATATTTTTATAACAACCAAAAAAAACCAGCCATTTATTTTGTTGGGACATCTTTATCAACTGAATATTATTATGATTTAGTTAATCTAATTAAAGATAAGGATATTATTGTTAATGTTATTTCTAAATCAGGAACTACTTTAGAATCGGCTATTGGCTATGATATCATTTTAAAATTAATGAAAGAAAAATATAATAATGAAGAATTAAAGAAGAGAATTATTATTACAACTGATGAAAATAGTGGTGAACTTCGTAAAGAAGTAAATAAAGAAGGTTATCAGTCATTTATTATTCCTAATAATATTGGTGGTAGGTTTTCTGTATTTTCGCCAGTAGGTTTATTACCTATTGCTGTTAGTGGTTTTGATTTAGAGAATTTATCTAAAGGGATTAAAGAAGCATATTCTAATTTAGATAAAGCTATAGAATATGCGGCTATTCGTAAAATAATGTATGATAAAGGAAAAAATATTGAAGCTTTTGTTGTTTATGAACCAAAATTATATGCCTTTATGGAATGGTTAAAACAACTATATGGTGAATCATTAGGAAAAAATGATCAAGGTCTTTTACCTATTTCTTTAATTAATACTCGTGATTTACATTCTTTAGGACAATACCTCCAAGAAGGTAAAAAAATAATTTTTGAGACAGTTATTAATATTGAAAAAAGTAATAATCAACTTTATCTTAATAAATATCAAAAAACTTTAGATGAAATTAATAATATTGCATCCCTTGCAACATCTAAAGCGCATTTAAAAGGTAATGTCTTAAATAATGTTATTACTATAAAAAAATTAAATGAAAGAAGTTTAGGTTGTTTAATGCAGTTCTTTATGATATCTTGTGCGATAAGTGGTTACTTGGAAGGTGTAAATGCCTTTGATCAACTAGGAGTAGAAGAATATAAGAAAATAATGCATGATTTATTATGATGAAAAGTATAAAGTAACAAGTTTTATAACTTGTTACTTTTTTTGTATTGATTTTTATAAAAAAATATGATAAACTGTTAACATAGAATTAATTTTAAATTATATGTTTGGAAGTAGTAGTATTTTTATTACTACTTTTTTAGAATTAAGATGGATGGTGATAATATGAAAAATGAATCCATATTAAAAAGAATGATAAATTTTTACTGAGTTTAATTTTGAGTATTTATTTAAAAAACTATTATAGGAGGATATAAAATGAATATAATAGATTTTAGTGTTGAAATAAAAGAAAATAATAAAATATTTGATAATATTAATTATTTAGAAGATAATAAAAAACTTGATTTAACAGGTAAAAAAATATTGGTTGTTGATGATAATAAAATTAATATTAAGGTAGCAATTACTCTTTTAAAAAAATATAATTGTGAAATAGATACTGTTTTAAGTGGTTATGAATGTTTAGAAAAGATAGATAATAATAATTCTTTTGATATGATTTTATTAGATGAAATGATGCCAGGTATGACAGGAACGGAAACAATGAAAAAATTAAAGAAAAAAGGTTATAAGAAACCAATTGTTGTTTTTACTGCGGATGCGGTAACAGGACAAAGAGAGCATTATTTATCACAAGGGTTTGATGACTATTTGGAAAAACCGATTAATAAATATGAATTAGAAAGGGTTTTAGAAAAGTTTTTAGTTAATTAATAAACTATTTTGTCTTTTTTTGTGGCTTTAAAAATGTTATATGACTAGTTAACCCTTAATATTATTTGGTAGGAGGTTACCATGAAAATAAATGATATAGGGTTAACAGAAAAACAAGCGATAGAATCACGTCTTAAATATGGAAGCAATGAAATAAGCCGCAAAAAACAAAATAGTTTTTTTAAACTATTTCTTGAAAGTTTAGGCGAGCCAATGACTAAAATATTAATTATTGCTTTAGCTATAAAAACCTTATTTTTATTAAGTAATTTTGATTGGTATGAAACGGTAGGAATAGCACTCGCTATTTTTATTGCCTCTTTTATATCAACTATATCAGAATATGGTAGCGAAGCTTCTTTTAAGAAATTACAAGAAGAGGCATCTAAAATAAATTGTCAGGTATATCGCGATGGTAAATTAAAAGAAATAAATATTAATGATATAGTTAGAAATGATATTATTTTATTACAAGCTGGTAATAAAGTACCAGCTGATGGGATAGTAATTAGTGGTAGTGTTTATGTTAATGAAGCAGTACTAAATGGAGAAAATAAAGAAGTTTTAAGAGATATTACTAATAATAATAAATTATTACGTGGTAGTGTAGTATGTTATGGTGAATGTAAAATGTTAGTAACAGCCGTAGGAGATAATACTTTATATGGTAAAATTGGTTTAGAATTACAAGAAGAACAACGCGATAGTCCATTAAAACATAGATTAAGAATGTTAGCTAAAGATATCAGTAGACTTGGTTATATAGGGGCGTTTTTAGTTGTTGTTTCTTTTTTATTTGATGTTATTGTTATTAAGAATAATTTTGATTTAGAAAAAATTAAATCAATACTTACTAATATACCATTAATTATTGGTTATGTATTACATGCGGTAACCTTAGCTGTTACGGTTATTGTGGTAGCTGTTCCAGAAGGGTTACCAATGATGATAACTTTAGTATTATCACGTAATATGCGTAAAATGCTTAAAGATAATATTTTAGTAAGAAAATTATTAGGAATTGAAACATCTGGTAGTTTAAATATTTTATTTACTGATAAAACAGGTACTCTTACTAAAGGAAAATTACAAGTAGTTAATTTTATTGATTGTAAGGGGAATAATCTTTCTTTATTAGAATTAGAAAAAAGGAAAAAAATATTTGAAATATTACAATTATCATTATTTTATAATAATGCTTCGACAATTGGTGATAATGGAGAAATAATTGGGGGTAATGCAACTGATCGCGCACTCTTAGAATATATAATATCTACTTTTCCGTTTTCTTATCAAATAAAAAAAGATAGGGTTATACCTTTTGATAGTCGTAATAAATATTCAATTACTAAAATAAGTGGCGATTATAATATGTGGTTAATTAAAGGTATGCCAGAAAAAATCATTGAGGCTTGTCGCTATTATTATGATGAATTGGGAAATAAAAAAATAATGTTTGATAAAAGTAATATATATCAAAAAATGGAAAAGTTTTATGAAAAAGCTATTCGTTTTATTGCGATTGCTACATCTGATCGGGAAATAACAAAAGATTTAAAGAAAAGTAGTTTAACTTTAGTTGGTGTTATTGGAATAAGAGATGAAATAAGAGAAGGTGTTATTGAAGCTTTAGAGCAAGTAAAACAAGCTGGTGTTCAAGTAGTTATGATGACAGGGGATGCTAAAGAGACAGCTTTAGCAATCGCCAAAGATATAGGGTTGTTAGATAATGATAGTTTAGTTATAACAAGTGATGAACTTGCTAATATGGCTGATGAAAAATTAAAAACAATTATACCTAAAATAAAAGTCATTGCTAGAGCTTTACCAAGTGATAAAAGTAGATTAGTTCGTATTTGTCAAGAAATAGATTTAGTAGTTGGAATGACTGGTGATGGTGTCAATGATGCACCGGCTATTAAAAAAGCTGATGTAGGGTTTGCTATGGGAAGTGGAACTGAAGTTGCTAAAGAAGCATCAGATATAGTTATTTTAGATGATAATTTTTTATCAATTTCAAAAACTATTTTATATGGTCGAACGATATTTAAAAATATTCGTAAATTCATTATTTTACAGTTAACCATAAATATGTGTGCGGTTGGTTTGTCCATTATAGGTCCATTTATAGGTATTGATAATCCTATTACCATTATTCAAATGTTATGGATTAATATGATAATGGATACATTAGCAGCCTTAGCTTTTGCTGGCGAGCCAGCCCTAGAAGAATATATGCAAGAAAAGCCTAAAAAAAGAGATGAACCAATTGTTAATCGTTATATGAAAGGACAAATTTTATTTACTGGCTTATATTCTATGCTTCTTTGTTTACTTTTTTTAAAATTACCTTTTTTTAATAGACTATTTGGCAATCCTAATAATCCATTATATTTATTAACAGCTTTTTTTGCTTTATTTATTTTTGTTGGTATTTTTAATTGTTTTAATGCTAGAACACATCGTTTAAACTTACTTGCTCATCTTTTAAAAAATAAAGGTTTTATTATTATTTTAAGTTTAGTAGCTATTATTCAAATATATATTATTTATTATGGTGGAGAATTATTTAGAGTGGTTGATCTTGATATAATTGAATTTATAGGTATAATTTTTTTATCGTTTACGGTTATTCCTGTTGATTGGTTACGTAAATTATATTTGCGTTTTTATAACGAAAAAGGTGGAGTATAATAGTAATTAATAAAAGCATATATTTTTGATATAATTTAATTATATTGTAGAGGTGGTAGTATTGAGAAAAGGATTTACCTTAATAGAATTATTAGCAGTTATTGTCATTTTAACGATTATTGCTTTAATTGCGACCCCTCTTGTTTTAAATGTTATCGAAGATTCAAAAAAAGGAGCATTTAAAAGTACTGCTCATGGAATTGTTAAGACTGCTGAATTATATTATTCTACAAACATAATAAATGGTGTAAATGAAGAAACAGTATTTACGTATATTGATGGAGTAGAACAAGAAATAATGGTAAAAAATTAGAATAAATAGTACTAGAAGAATCGCAATGGCAATTCATGATGGGAAATATTGTGCTGAGAAAAGTTTTTATGATTTAGAAATAATTGTTACAGGGAAAGATAAAGAACATTGTTTTATTCCATATCATGATAATACAGGAGAACCACCACCTGAATTAGCGGAAGGTATGATCTCAATTAAATGGGATAAAATCAATAAAAAATGGATAACAGCCAATATTAAGGAAGAATGGTACAATTATAATAATAAAGAATGGGTAAATGTAGTATTGGTAGAGAAAGAAAGGGAAGAATATTATCAAAATAATGATAATATTGATATAATTGAAGCAGATGTACTTGCTTATTTAGTATGGATACCAAGATATCGTTATCAATTATTTAATGTAGATTCATTAGAGATAAAAGAAAGAAAGATAGAAATAATTTTTGAAGATAAAATAACATCAAAGTCAAAAGGAAATAAAAATAATGAATGGTTAAC
>JAAYOI010000079.1 GCA_012520435.1 Mollicutes bacterium | reverse complement strand
TTTTATTACGGCTACAAATTGTCAAGCCTTGGTATTTTCCTTTAAAGCCTTTTAAATAACCGTTTTTAATTAACCAAGCCACTTGCTCTTTTGTTACTTGTATCAAGTATTTTTCACTCTCTTTCAAATTAAAATAGGGAATAGGGGAAATGGTTGCAGATATAAGAATCGAACTTATTTAAAGTAGGTTATGAGCCTACTGCGATACCTCACCGCCCATCTGCGTTGTTAAATAGGAAAGAGGTATTAATTCTTCCCTATGCAGTATCCGCTTTCACGAATACAGGAACTTTTTATAAGCTAGTACATAAGCTAAATAAAATTGTGGTTTTATAGAGAAAAAATTATATTATAATTCATTCCCCCTGTAGACGAATGAGAATAAGTTAATAAATATTTAACTCAAAGCAAGTGATACCAAGGGCTTAGGACATTTTACAATATTATACTATAAAATTGAAACCCTTTATTCATGCTTATTTGGTGGATTTTCTATTGGTGGTTATTTCTTTTAGCATTATATCTTTTATATTATCTATCCATATTAGAAATACGACTTCAATTCGTGAAGCCCTTTATTCATGCGTGTTTGAGAGGTTTTCTATTTTATAAACATTTTCATTTAAGCGTATTTTTCTCATTCGCTCACGATTGTTTATTCTATTCTGTTCTTCCCAAACTTCCTTTGCACATTTAGAGCAGTATTTGGTTTTATTATTATTTTGAGCTACTAAAGTTCCACACTTCTCACAATAAATATATTTCTCTTTTATATTATTCTTTAGATTCTCAACAATAATATCGCCAAAACAAAGCCATAGAGTATCTTTATATTGGCTTCTCTTTTGCTTATAAAGATATTTAACCAAAACGTCAGTTACATAATAAACATCTGAATTAACCTTTAATAATTCAGATTTAATTTTTTGATATGTATAAGTAATGTTATTATATTCTTCATCTTCTGTATCAGAAAACATAAAGTGCTTCTTTAAATCTAATTCTAAATACTTATTAATAATATTTTCGTCTAGCTCAATATCTTCATTTCTCATTAGATTTTTATAATTAAACTTTCCAAACTCAGCTAATTTAAAATTAATAATCTTATTAGGTATAAACTTATGTAATCTATTTATGACACTATTATTAGCTTTTTCCACTTGATCTTTAGTTTTATCCTTTGCATAAATGAAAAAGTGGGGGACTTTTAACTTAGTATAATCTTGTATCATACTTTTCATTTTTTTAGGTCTTGTTGGTTTATATAACGTCTTAGCATAATCAATTGTAAAATTATTTTCCATGCAAAGCCACTTAATTACATCAAGATTTATATTATCACTATTCCATATCTTTGTAATATTATTACTATATATACCAATATTGCCACCAACATAAGCTAATTTTAATCCATTATAGATACTTTGATTGCTTATAATCTCAGCACCAGCTTTTTTCATATTATAGAAAAGTGGTACAATATCCTTCATATTACGTTTTGCTACTTCTACAAATAAGGAATCTGAAACTACAAGACTCTTATCTCCATCATTATCAAACATGAGTATTTTAGATATTAAATCATGGCAACTTGTGTAAATACCATT
>JAAYOI010000078.1 GCA_012520435.1 Mollicutes bacterium | reverse complement strand
TCTTGTTTATTCTTCTTCTTTTCTTAAATACTTCTTCAACAATTGATTTAATTCTTTAACATCAATTGGTTTTGATAAATAATCATCAAATCCTTCATTTAAGTATTTTTCTTTAACTCCAACAATCGCATCTGCTGTAAGCACAATCACAGGTGTGTTGAAATTCTTAATTTTTTTAAGTTCATGTAATGTTTCAATTCCATCCATTTCTGGCATCATTTGATCTAATAAAATTAAATCATATTTTTTACCACTATTAATTAGATCAATGCATTCATCACCACTTGTAACAGTTTCAATATTTAAATTATATGGTTCTAAAAGACGAACAGCAACTTTAAGATTTAATTGATTATCATCAACTACTAATACTGATTTACCTTCTGCATCAAAATAATCTTTTTTCTTCTTGGCTGTTGCATATTCATCAATATTTCCTATTCCTGTTTCATCAATTATTTTTTGAGTAATAATTACTGTAAATTTACTACCTTCACCTACTTTACTTTCTGCTTCTATTTTACCATTTAATAAATTAATTAATCTTTTAACAATAGAAAGACCCATATTTTGTGAATAATTAATATCTTTTTCATCATAATCACTAAATAATTTGCTTAATCTTTCAGGTTCAATACCTTGACCAGTATCTTCTACCGAAATAGTTAATTCTACATTTTGTTGTTTTTTCTTAGCTTCTACACTAAAAGTAATTGTTCCTTTTTCGGTATATTGAATGGCATTATCCAATATATTAGATATTATTTGACGTACTTTACTATTATCACCAAATAATACACGAGGTATATCAGGACTAATATTAGTTATTAATTTAACATTCTTTTTATTAATTTTTTCATTGGCAATCCAAATTAAACTTCTAAATAATTGAACAACATCATATTCTTTTTCATTTTTTTCTATTATTCCCGATTCAACTTTAGAGATATCTAATATACCATCAATAATCTCTAAAAGATTTTTACCAGCATTATTAATATTATTAATATCTTCACGAGCTTTAAAAGATAAATCTTCAGATAAAGCAGATTCGCTCAAACCAATAATCGCATTCATTTGGGTTCTTATTTGGTGAGACATGATTGTTAAGAACTCTGATTTAGCTCTATTTGCTCTATTAACTTCTTTTAAGGCATTTTCTAATAATGCATTTTGTTTACGCATATATTCTGCATTTTCTGTAACATTTTCAGTTAAAATAACAACATGTTCTTCGCCTTTATTAGCCGTAAAGAAAATTGTACTTTCTAACCAAGTTACTTCTTCATTATTAGCTAAACGATATCTTATTGAAATAGGTTCGACATCTTTTTTAGAAGCTAATTTTTTTAATTTAGAAATCGATAATTCTTCTAATACTTGATTTTGATCTTCTACATGTACATATTCTTTTATTAAACTAGCTATTTCAGGTTCATAATCACCACTTATTTCTGGCCCAAAATAATGTCCATGTTCTTTTAAATTACGTAATTTAAACTCGCCTGTTTCAAGATTAACACTAATTTCAACATCATATGAAGCCGCTGTTATTTGATTTAATTGTCTTTCTCTAGTTTTAATATCACTAGCTTGAATGATAAGTAAATGTTGACGTTCATATTCTATACTAACATCCATTACCAAAATAACTTGATAACTTTTCTTTTTTTCGATAAATGGATAAATCATTACTTTTATCCATTTACTTTCTTTCGCATTAGGATGATGATATGAAACCATTTGACTTATAAATTCACTTTTTTCATCCCATCTACGTAATTCTTCTTTAATTATTGGTTTAGCTAAAATATCATTTAATAATTCTAATCCCTTTTCTTCAGTATCTATTCTTTCTACGCCTAAAACTTCATCGATATTTTTAGTCATATAAATAATTTTGTTATTATTAGTATCATACATGAAATAAGCAGTATTAGAATTTTTAACTAAAGAATTAAATAATTTATCACGATAATGTAATTCTATTACTTTTTTACGATTGCGAAAATAATTAATAAATAAAATAATTATTGATAATGATACTATACTTATAAGTAAAACTTTTTCATTCAAAACTCCTATGCCTAAATCCGCATAACGATAAATTAAATATACACCTACCAATAACAAAATAATAACTAGAGGTAAAATAACCCTTCTTACCTTTTGATTCATAAGAACCCTCCAATACCCTTCCTATAGTGATTATATCACACAAATCAAGCATATTCAACATAATAATACAATATTTGCCATTATCTTAACACATAAAAACAACTATCTGACAATAGTTGTTTTTGGTTTTAAAAAGGAAACTTAAAATTACCATTTTTTAATTGCTTCATCATTAATTTCATTTGTTCAAATTGTTTTAATAAGCGATTTACTTCTTCAACACTTCTTCCGGAACCTTTAGCTATTCTTATCTTTCTACTAGCTTTAAGAATACTTGGATTTCTTCTTTCTTCAGGTGTCATTGATAAAATAATTGCTTCGATATGGGCAATATCTTTAGGATTGATTTGAATATTTTTAAGACCTAATTTAGATGCACCTGGTAACATTTTAAGTAAATTTTCAAGTGGTCCTAATTTTTTTATTTGTTTAATTTGACTTAAAAAATCTTCTAAATCAAAATTCCCTTTTTGTAGTTTTTTAGCTGTTTTTAAAGATTCATCTTGATCTATTACATCTTCAACTTTTTCAATCATTGAAAGAAGATCACCCATACCTAAAATACGGGTTGCCATTCTTTCCGGATGAAATTCTTCTAACCCATCCATTTTTTCACTAACACCAATAAATTTAATTGGGACATTAGTTAAGTGTCTCAATGATAAAGCTACTCCACCTTTAGTATCGCCATCTAATTTCGTTAAAATAGCGCCAGTAAGTGGTAATTTACTATTAAATCCTTCAATAACATTAATCGCATCTTGACCTGTCATACTATCAATAACTAATAAAATTTCTTGGGCTTTAACCATATCATTAATATTAATTAATTCATTCATTAAATCTTCATCAATATGTAATCTACCAGCAGTATCAATTAAAACATAATCATATTTATTTTCTTTGGCATAATTAATAGCATTTTTAACAATCTCAACAGGATTACCTTTTCCTTCATCATAAACAGGTATATTTAATTGTTTACCAATTTGTTTTAATTGATCGATTGCTGCTGGACGATATACATCACATGCGACTAATAAAGGATTACAATGATGTTTTTTTCTTAAAAATAAAGCAAGTTTCCCTATTGTTGTTGTTTTACCACTACCTTGTAACCCAACTAACATTAAAATAGCGGGATTACCGCTTATATTTAAATCCTTTTTTTCGCCACCTAATAGATCAACTAATTCATCTTTAACAATCTTAACAAATACTTCACTAGGTTTTAAACTCTTCTGTACTTCTTCTCCTAATGCTTTTTCTTTTACATTATTAATAAATTCTTTAACAACTTTATAATTAACATCAGCTTCAAGTAACGCTAAACGTATTTCTCTGGTTACTTCATTAATGTTATCTTCCGTTATTTTCCCATAACCTTTTATTTTATGAATTGCATTTTGTAATCTATCTCCTAAATGTTCAAACATTTTATCACCTTTTTCATTATAACATAAATATCAAAATTATTTCATTATTAATAAAAAATTAAAACCGCATTTATATGCGGTTTTTTCATTTTGAGGTTTTACTCCTATCGCAAAACGGATAGTACTAAACCGATTAGGTGGTTGTATGGATGATATTGACTGTTTTACTCCTATCGCAAAACGGATAGTACTAAACCAGGTAATGATAATGATTAATATTGAATTGTGTTTTACTCCTATCGCAAAACGGATAGTACTAAACCTATCGCAACTTCAACCAAAATGGATATGTTGTTTTACTCCTATCGCAAAACGGATAGTACTAAACCGTTCAATAGTGACGAATATTTTAGTAGATTGTTTTACTCCTATCGCAAAACGGATAGTACTAAACCATATTGAAATAGATTTAGATGATTGGTTAAGTTTTACTCCTATCGCAAATCGGATGGTACTAAACCTAATAGTTACCCATATTTCTTAATAAATTTTTTCTATTATCACTTTTTTGATAATATCCTATTTTTTCATCACCATTTAATAAGTCATTGATTTTTCCAACTATTTTTTTCATTTTCCAATCTTCAAATTCGTAAATCTTTTTTCTTTTATTATGGAAAACGGCATTTCTGTAATCTATTAATAATGTGTTTTCAACAGTATCAGCACTTACATCTAATAATACTTTCATTGTAAAAATAAATTCTTTAGCTTTTTGTATTGAATTGATATTCTTAATTACTTCTTCATAATTACTTGTCCCTAAATTTATATAATCATTAATAACTTCTATATCTTTTTTATTGTAACTTTGATTTGAATCAGTAATATAATTAATCATCGCACTCATACGATTTTTTTTATCCTTTTTTATTTCTTTTAAAATAAGGCTTAAAAATTCATTTTGATCTAATTTATGAATATTTTTAAATATTTTGTATTCATGTTTATATAAATATGATATTAATAATAATTTATCAAAATTATTAAAGTTTATTTTTTCTAAATATTCTTTATGACTTTTTATAGTATATAACCAAAATAATAAATAATTTTTCCCGTTCATTCGTCCTAATTTACTTTTGTTTTTAATTTTTTGGTCTTTAAACAGTATTTTAAAAACAAATTTCGGTTTTATACCAATAAACCCTTCATTAGTTCTTGCGCCTTGTAAATTACTAATTCTTAAAAGTTTATAAAGATATTCACTATTATCAATAATTTTATTTTTATATTTATTAATAATATCATTCCATAAAAATTTATTGATTTCAATTAATAATTCTTTAAATTTTAATTTATTATCAAAAACTTTTAATGGCTCTAAATTATAACTTTTGAATAGTTCCTTACATTTTAGTACAAATGTTTCGACATCACTTGCATTATATAAATCGTTAAGCATTCTTTTATTATTATAATTTCTTTGTATGTTATTGTTAGAATCTTTACCATTGGCTATTACATATCTATTCATCCCTTTAATTGCATTTTTCTTCAAATCATTGAAATTTAATTCACTTATTTTTTCCATTTTACTTTCAATAAATTGAACACGATTTTTTAATACATCTTCTTTTGTTATATTCTTGTTTTCTTTTTTATGTTCAGACGCATAAAGCATATCTATTATTTCTTTTAGTGTTAAATTAGAAGTGTCTATTTTATCTACTAGTTTATATGCAATTAATTGAATGAGAACATTTTTACTTAATACTAAATTTTTTTTAATATTAAGATTAAGATTACCTTTATATCTTTTTAAATTAGCCTTGCTATTTCGTTCTTTTAATTCATCAATAATTTCTTTATCATCAGGATATAATTCCTCTAAAAATGTTATTAATAAATCATAAGTTTGAATTTCAGTCGGAATTTTTTTCATATTCAAAATAGTAAAATAATCACTTATTTTTTCTGATAAAGTTAAACCATATATATTATTTATTAATTTTTTATAACTATAGTTTTCATCTAACTCTGCTATTAAATTTTTTA
>JAAYOI010000077.1 GCA_012520435.1 Mollicutes bacterium | reverse complement strand
AAGTTATGATAAAAGGGAAGCTATCAAGAAAAAAGATATGGAAAGAGAAATTAGAAAAGAAATGAAACAATATATGAAATAGGGTGTAGATATGGAATATAAAAAACAAGTAATAATCCAAAAATAAGATATTTACATATCATTAATCTTGTGATATAATTTTCCCTACGGGGTTGCTTGGTTTCGACGGGAATATGGCGTTTAAGTGGCAAGCCGGGTTGTACACGTCACGTACAAACCAAAAAATAAACGGAAACAGAACTCAATTAGCTTTCGCATAATTTAAATAATACGTGAAAGGCTTCCTTTATCTTCTCTCCCACGGAAGATTTAGGAGGCTCGATTTAGTGGGATATATTATTACCTTTGCTTAGGGGTAATAACGAATTTTATAAGCTTACTAAAAAATGATTTGTTAGTTTTTATATTTTTTAGGACATTTTTAAACTAACTAAGCTTGTAGAAGCTTAAAAGGCTATATTTTCGGACAGGGGTTCGATTCCCCTCAGCTCCACCAAATGAAAATTATTGTCGCAAATTCGACGTTTAATAAAAACTCAATTGGATAATTGAGTTTTTAATTGTAAAAAATAGTGTAAATTAGTTAAATAAGAGGAAATACTAATCAAGAAATTAAATTAGTAAATGATATCGCAAATAAAATAAAGGTGATAGAAATTATCGCCTTTTTAAATATTTTAAAAATTCATTACTTGCAAACGGTAAAACTATTGATTTATTAGTAGCAATATAAACAGTTATATCAGGAATACTTTTTTCAAGTTTTAATTCTTTAAGATTAGGATAATTTTTTATTACTAATTCCTTAATTGTATATCCAACACCTAATCCAATGTTAACAAATTCTAATATTAAATCTTGACTTACAACTTCTAAATAAGGTTTTAATAAGACATTATTTTTAACCATAAAATTATCTAAATATTGTCTACTATTAGAATCTTTATTTTGAAGAATTAAAGGGATATTATTCAATTCTTCTAATTTAAATATTTTGTTAGAGTAATCATAATATTTAGGATTATAGATAAATATTGGTTTTAATTTGGTTAATTCTTTTAATGCAACATTTGATTCTTTAATATTACTTTCATTAAATATGACAAAATCTAATTTCCCTTTTTGTAGATCAAGAATTAAATTTTTAGTTAATTCATTAGTAATATTAATAGTAATATTAGGGTGATCTTCATGAAATTTTTTTAAAGCATCTAATAAGATAATTTTTGTTAAACTAGCTGAAATACCTATTTTAATTTCTCCTTGTGATAAGTCTTTAAAATGAGTAAATTTGTTTTCGGCTGTTTTTATTAGCTCTAAAGAACTTTGGATATATTCAAAAAGCATTTTACCTTCTTTAGTAAGTTCCATTCCCTTATTACTTCTAATAAATAAGATACCACCTAATTGATCTTCTAATTTTTTAATAGCTTGTGATATAGCCGGTTGAGAAATATGTAATTCTTCACTAGCTTTTGTCATATGTTTATGCTTCGCTACAACATAAAAAATACGATATAATTCTAAATTAACGCTCATAAGCCCTCCTTATAAACATTATAACATTTATATATTATACTTATCAATAATTTTGTTATACAATTTAATTGAAGGGAGTGAATTTATGTTTAAAAACTTAAATATTGTAATTGGTGTAACAGGTGGGATTGCTTGTTATAAAGTGTGTGGAATTATTAATTATTTAAAAAAAGAAGGGGCTAATATTGATGTTATTATGACAAAGAATGCTACTAATTTTATTACACCCTTAACATTAGAAACATTATCAAATAATAAGGTAGTAGTTGATATGTTTGAAAATAAAACAAATTATAATGTAGAACATATCAGTTTAGCTAAAAAGGCGGATTTATTATTAGTGGTGCCTGCTACGGCTAATATTATAGGAAAAGTAGCAAATGGTATTGCTGATGATATGTTATCTACAGTAATTATGGCAACAAAAGCTAAAGTTGTTTTTGCCCCCGCTATGAACGATGCTATGTATGAAAATAAGATAGTGCAAGATAACATTGAAAAATTAAAAAAATATGGTTATAAATTTATTGAACCTGATGTTGGTGCTTTAGCATGTGGATATCAAGCAATTGGAAAACTTGCTAATAAAGAAAAAATTATTAAAACTTTAAAAAAGGTATGGGAAGGTGGTAAAAAATGAAAATTATTATAACAGCTGGTGGTACTAGTGAAAAAATTGATAATGTAAGAAAAATTACTAATAGTGGTTCCGGTAAATTGGCTATGACAATTGCTAATGAAATACTAGATAAATATTATGAAAAATTAGATACATTATATTATATTTGTACAAAAGGTGCTTTTAGGCCAACGCATGAAAAAGTTAAAATTATTGAAATTGAAGGGACTTTAGAATTAAAAAATGAAGTTGAAAAATTATTAAATAATGAAAAGATAGATTATTTTATTCATAGTATGGCGGTTTCTGATTATATGGTTAGTTATATAAGTAATGCCACCTTATTAGCAAAAACAATTAAAGAATCTAATAATCCTGATCTTGTTGAAGTAATTAAAAATAATAAAAATGTCATTAGTGGTACAAAAATATCATCATATGAAGATAATTTAATTATTATGCTAAGACCAACCCCTAAGATAATTTCTTTAATTAAAGATATAAGTCCAAATATTTTTTTAGTAGGTTTTAAATTATTAGATAATAGTACTGATGAAGAACTAATTGAGATAGCAACTAAATTATTAAAGAAAAATAAATGTAATTTAGTGGTTGCTAATGATTTAGCTAATATTCGTCAAGGTAATCATAAAGCTTTTATTATTGATGAATTTGGTAATAAAATAATAGCTACTGATAAAGAAGGTATTGCAAAAAAATTAGTTAATAGGATGTTTTTTAATGATTAAGTATATAACTTTAATTTCTAGTGAATTAGAAGAACAATAATTGATAAATTATATTCTTACTAAAGAGCTTTTTAAGGTTATTATTAATAAAGTTAACACTGATATTAATTTTAAAAGTATTAACAGTGTGGATAAAAATTATCTAGTGGAAGGTTTAAGTCTTTATTTTGAATATTAAAATAAAGATAAAAAATATTGTGTTTCTTTTAACATTGTGTTATTATATGAAAAATTATTTTTAATTGCGAATAATAAATGGTTAAGGTGATAGTAAATGGTAAAATATAAGTTTAATAAAGAAGAATTAAAACAGCTTTTAGATTACTGTATAGAAAGATATGAAAATACTACTGATGATAAAGAAAAAGAAAGATTAGGTTTAAGTATATTAACATATTATAATATGTATATGATTGCTAATGATGAAAAAGAAAGCCAATATGAACAAAAATTGGTTGTTATTAGAAAAGGATTAATGAATGAAACAAAACCTTTTGTAGATAGAAGCTATTTGAAATTTTTATTGAAATTAATGAATAATATTGCTAGAACACAATGGAAACATCATGAATATAAATATGCTTCAATGAGATGTTTAAATAATGGATTAATAAAAATTTCCAAGGCCTTTTATTATTCGCTAGGTGATGAAGAAATTTATAAATTGGCTTGTAAAATATTAAATAATCCACAGATTATTCACATAGTTAAGTATTCAAATAAAACATTGCATTTTAAGAATTTTATTGGAATAACAAATGAAGATTACACATTTAAAAAAGTATATATGGCAGTAAAAAAAACTAATACAATATTGGATATGCTGACATTAAATCATGAAGTAATGCATGGAATTGACTTTTATTTTAGAGAAAAAATACCTAGCGAAAATTATTATGGGTTTCAAGAAGTATCGGCATATGCAGTAAATCATTTATTTATTGATTTTTTAAAAGAAATGGAAATAAGTGATAAAGAGATACCTAAATTAAAAGAAAAAATGTTATGGCTACTTCTAGATTTAGCGCAAGATACTAAAATTGATCTAGAAAATAATATAAAACAAGAATTTGGAAAAAAGAAAATGTTAAGCTTAAAAACAAGTGATATATTTAAAGTAATTTCTAATGATATATTAGAATCATTAATACAAATACAAGCATATGTAATGGCATATGGATTATATTGGCAAATAAAGCAAAATAAGGAAAGTGGAATAAGAAATTTAAAATATTTTATGAGTAATATCATACCAAAAAATAGGATTCCTGATTTTAGTGCGATAGGATTAAGTCCTGATGTACTATTGGATTTAAGTAAAAAAATAGCTATTATAGAATTTGATGATGAGAAAAAATTAATTATTAAATGATAAAACCACTAGGTATATACGTAGTGGTTTGTTTTTATATAATTTATTTTAAATTCTTATAAACATTTGTACCCAATATAATCTACCTTGATTATCTTTCGCAACTCCAACTCCTATTTGGTTATAATTAGTATTTAAGATATTATTGCGATGACCTAAAGAATTCATCCAAGAAACATTTGAAGTCCCCTTAATTATTAGAGCAAAAGAAGAAGGATGGATTCCTAATTTTGATATGTGGACAACCAAAATCATTGATGATATTAGCTATATTGAATGTCCCCAATACTTTAGAACAAGATTAAAAAATTATAGTATTGAAGAACTTAATCCTAAGATTGGTTGTTATGATGGTAATAATTTAACTATTTATTGGAAAATTTTAATAGATATAGCTGATCTTATAAAAATAAACAAAATATATAATGGTAAATTGAGAGCTTGTTGTTGGCAAAAAAGATATTGTACCTATTTTGGAACAAGTAGTGATACACCATGGCTTCATTCAATTATTTTAGAATGTGATAGATTAGGTTATGTCGTACATCATATTAATGGTGTTTCGGTTGATAATCGTCGCCAGAATTTGCACATCTTACCTAAAAATGAACATGATAGTATTAATCATTCTATGTTAGATGAACGAAAATTAATGTTTGCTGATCCGCAAGCATATTGGCAAACGCGAAAAGAAACAGCAATCAATCAATTTATAAACCAACTTACATTAATTATTACTGATGAAGGACGGATTGCTTTTATTACTAAGTTTGCTAAAGAAAATATTACATTAACTAAAGAAATTTTAGAATTGGCTAAAATTTATATAAATTTAAGTTCGATTAAATCGAAAGTTTTGGAAAATAGAATTTTAAATCCACATTTAGATACTAATTATTTAGATGCATATGAAATAGAAAAATATTTAAAAAAGAGTTTACCTAAAGATAAAATAATGGAAAGTCAATTAAAATTATTTTAGTAAAGGAAGTGAATATATGATTTATGGGCAATATGAATATATGATAATTGATCCTGATAAATTAGTGGTCTTACCACAAGTTAGAAAAATAAAGAATGCTAAAATTGATGAGATTGTTGATTCAATTGAAGATCGTGGTTTAATTAATCCTTTAGATGTAGCTAAATTAAGTTATGAAGAACTTAAAAACCATATTAAGTTTTTAAATCAATTATGGAAAAAGAATACAAACATTGATGATTTTAAACCAATTGGGGATTTTTATTATGTTGTTATTGCAGGACATACTCGTTTGGAAGCAATCAAGAAAATTAGTAAACAGAAAAAAAGGAAAGTAGAAGTTGCTGTAAAAATACATAAGGTAAAAACAAGTGAAGAAATTCTAGCAATTCAATTAGATGAAAATATTTATTCTGAACCAAAACTTGAAGAAAGAGCAATTGCCATTATTGAAACATATCGTTTAGGTATTATAAATGGTAAATGGCATGATAAAAAAGAATTTATCAAGCAAAATCAAAATAGGTTTAGTAGACGAGTATTAAGTGATGCTTTAGTTTTTGCGGATTTACCAATTGAAATTCAAGAATATGTTTTTTCCCGCAATATTCCTTTTGCTGTTGGTGTTGAATTAGGGAGAATATATCCATTAATAAAGAAATATGAAGCTGATCATGTTGAATCAAATACAGCTTTAGAACAAAGTATTAAAATACATTATGCAACTTTGCTTATGGAATTACAACGAGTTAAAAATATTAGTGCTAAACGTGCTTTAAGTAAGATATCATGTCATGCAAAATATTTGAATGATCATTTTAGACCTAAAGAAGAGTTGCAACAAGAAATGTTTGAATGGTTTAAAGATGGAGCTAAAAGACAAGAAGAAATACATTTGAAAATTTTAAAAGATGATTATAATAAAGCTTTACGTGCTTTAAATAGTATGCCTTTTGAATATTTTGTTCAATTACTTAATTTGGATAGTAATTGTACAGGATTCGATCATTCAGTAGATATTCAATATGTAAAAATTCTTTATCATCAATATATTCGTGAGTATTTAACTAATCAAAATTTTAAATTAAGGAAGAAATAATAAATTTAATTATAAATAAAAGTAGACCCTATAAAAGGGTCTATTTTTTGGAAAATATAAATTATTTTGAAAAAAAGATAATTATATGATATATTTATAATGATAATAAGAGGTGAGTTATGAATAAGTGGTATATTATTGGAATTATTTATATAGTGGTTGCTAGTATTGCTTGTATATTAATTTATAATTCATTAAAGCCTAAAACATTAGGACAAATATATAAAGATGGTTATGAATTATTTGACTATAATATAGGTATTATTGAAGATAATATGAATGATATAACAATTACTACAGAAGAAGAAAAATGGGTTAGATTAAAAGATCTTAATTTAGATGATGAAAAATTAAAAGCAACTTATAATTTAATAGTAGACGATATTAAAACTTGTTATTTGATGAGTACAGATTTAGAAAATAAAATTTTTGATAATCCTAAAATATTAAGTTTTAGAGATAAAACTAATTATACTTATGATGATATAAAAAAATTAAATCAAAATAAAAATTGTCTAGAAAATTTTGATAAATATAATTCTTTAAATATAAGTGAAAATCCTGAATTAGAAAATCGTATAAGAGCACAAATAAAAATAATAATTAATAATCAATCTAAAAAAGCTGATTTAAAAGAATTTAAAGATGCTCTTTATTATGAATTAAATATCATAAATAAAATAGCTAGTCTTTCTAATTGGTTAAAGGTTGAATATGATACTTATAGGGAATAAAAAATAATCTTTTTATTATTTTGACAAACAAACGATATAATGATATAATGAAAAAGCCTAAAGTTGAAATTGTAAGGTGGTATAGATGGAAATCAAAAGTGTTGAGTTAGTAACAAGTGCGGTTAGACGGAGTCAATATCCAACTGATAAAAAACCTGAATTTTTATTAGTAGGCAGATCTAATGTTGGAAAAAGCAGTTTTATTAATACAATAATTAACCGTAAGAATTATGCTCGAACATCTTCTAAACCAGGGAAAACACAAACTATTAATTTTTATTTAGTTAATGATCAATTTTATTTAGTCGATGCTCCAGGATATGGATTTGCGAATATATCTAGAAAAAAACGTAAAAAATTTGGTTTAATGATGGAAGATTATTTAATTAACAGAGAAAATTTAAAACATGTTTTTATGTTAATTGATTTTCGCCATAAACCAAGTAGTGATGATATTTTAATGTATAATTTTTTAAAATATTATAAAATTCCAGTTACAATTGTAGCTATAAAGACCGATAAAGTTAATATTACTCAACATCAAAAGCAACGTAGTTTAATTTTAAATGAACTTGATTTGGTTGTTGGCGATGATTTTGTATTATTTTCCAATGTAACTAAACTTAGTCGTGAAGAAATTCAAGAAAAAATTGAAAGAATTATTTAAAATATATCTCATCAATTAACAATCCTCATAAGATATCATAGGTGATATATATGAAGGTTGTAGTTAATGATGAAAATAATATCATAGTTTATATAAATAATTTTCATGTTGATAAAGTTATTTTTAAGGAAAAGGAAGAATTAGAAAAGTATTTTCTGCAATTATTTAACCGTTTAAAGAAATTTTATCGTATTATTCTTCAAGGATATTATGATATAAAAGTGTATATAGATAAGTTTTATGGAATTATTATCCAAATGAAAAGAGATAGTATTGATTATTGTGATTATTTTGGTAATCAAATTGATATGCGGATAACAATTGAAGATAATGATAGTTTTTTATATCATATTGATGATATATTTAGTATTGATTCTAAAATATTAAAAAAAGTTAATATTATAAGATATAAAAATAATTTTTATGTTAAAATAATAAAACCTTTAGAAAATATGGAATTCGCAAAGCTTTTAGAAAATAGTACGATTATTTATGATTATGAAGTTAACAATGTTTTAAAGAAAGGAAAACCTTTAAATGTATTTAGTTGATAAATACATTTTTTATTTTATTTAGATAAGGTATGGTATAATATTTAAGAAATGAGGTGGTAGCATGCGAACCCCAGTTGTGGCTTTAGTTGGAAGACCTAATGTTGGTAAATCAACTATTTTCAATTGCTTAGTTGGTAAAAAAATATCCATAATTGAAGATACTCCGGGGGTAACTAGGGATCGTATATATGGAAATGTAACTTATAATAATCATCAATTTCATTTAATTGATACAGGTGGGATTGATATTAATAAAGAAATTTTTAATAATGAAATTAAAGTCCAAGTGGAGATTGCGATTAAAGAAGCGGATTTAGTTTTATTTGTGGTAGATGGAAAAGAAGGACTTACAGCTAATGATATGGTTGTAAAAGATATGCTTAGGAAGGCTAATAAGGATGTTATTGTGGTAATTAATAAAGTTGATAGTAAAGAAGCAAGAAAACATATTTATGATTTTTATGAATTAGGATTTGATAAATATATTGAGGTTAGTGGCGAACAAAAAACAGGTATAAGCGATTTATTTGATGAGATAACATCTAGATTTAAACCTTATGAAGAGGAAATAGATGAAGAAGATGTTTTAAAATTTTGTATTATTGGAAGACCTAATGTTGGTAAAAGCAGTTTAGTTAATGCGATATTAAATGAGGAACGAGTTATTGTTAGTGATGAACCAGGAACAACGAGGGATGCTGTTGATACACCATTTACTTATTATGATCAAAAATTTGTAGTTATTGATACAGCAGGAATGCGAAAAAAAGGTAAAATATATGAAAATGTTGAAAAATATAGTTTGTTACGTTCATTGAAAGCAATTGATCGTTCTAATGTTTGTGTGGTTGTTATAAATGCTGAAGAAGGTATTATTGAACATGATAAACATATTGTTGGATATGCAATAGATGCTGGTAAACCAATAGTTTTAGTTGTTAATAAATGGGATATAATTGATAATAAAGATGAAGAAATAAAAAAATTTACTAAAGATATTCGTAATAATTTTCAATTTATTCCATATGTACCAGTTGTCATTTTATCAGCCCTTACCAAAAAAAGAATTCATACCTTAATGCCAGAAATTATTAAAGTATATAATAATAGTAAAAAAGAAGTTGCAAACAATTTATTAAATGATGTTATTATGGATGCATATGTTTTAAATCCACCACCTACTTATAAAGGTAAAAGATTAAAAATTTATTCTGTTAAGCAAGTAGGTATTTGTCCACCTACCTTTGATATTCAGGTTAATAGTAAAGGATTAGTACATTTTTCTTATGAACGTTATTTAGAAAATAAAATTAGAGAGGCATTTGATTTTGAAGGAACACCAATTGTTTTACAATTTAAAAGTAAGGGTGAACAATAATAATAACGCTATTATCCCTCTTACATATACTATTGTTAGGAGGGAGTTTTTATGTTCAATTTTTCCGATAGTTTTTTTGATAAAATAGAAAATAAAACAAAAGTTGGAAAAGAAACGATTTTAGGGTTAGCTTCAAAATTACAACAGTCAGATATTAAAAATGAAGCAACTTTACGTGAAATTATTCATGAATTAAGTAAAATGACGGGAAAAGAAGTATCTAAAGAAAAAGAAGATAAAATTATTGAAGCGGTAATAGATGATAAAGTTCCAAAGGATTTAGATAAATTTATTCAATAAAAAAAGGAATAATTAATTACTCCTTTTTATTTTTTATTTCTGCAACTATCCAAACAATGATAGGGATGATAATTTGAAAGGGGATAGCGTAAATCGAATAAATAGGAATAAATTCAAACATTTCAATTACGTTATTATACATAATAGTAGCAAGCATTAAAATTAATAAAGAAATAGGGATAATCATAATTTTATAATCTTTTAAATTAAATAAAAAAGTAAAACCTTTAGAAGCAGCAATTAGACATACCGCAGTTTTAGTTAAACCAACAAAAATAAAATTAATAGTAATAGTTCCTTCAATTCTAGTTAGAAAATCACCAATATTAATTAATCTAGTGGCAGTATAGGATGGAAAATATTCAGATTTTACTAAGGGAACTCCTAGAATTGATACATTTCTAATAATAACCGATAAAAGGAAAATACTTCCAAGTAAACATCCATAAAGATAAATTTTATAGGGATTATTTTTTTGACTATATGATGAAGCCATACTAAGAAACAAGACAATTTCTGCAAAAGGAAAAGAAAAGATATCAAAACTACTTTTTAATATTTCTTTCAAATCATGATTCATTATAGGAAAAAAATTGTTAAAATCCATATTAGGTATTGAAAATATTATTGTTAATATTAATAGAAAGCATATTATTGTACAAACAATAATTGACCATCTACCTAAAACTTCAATACCACTTTTAGATAAATAAACAGTAACAATGGTCATTGTCATTAAAATAATTATTTCAGGAGTATTAAATAAAGCAGAAATTTTAGTAAATTCAGAAAAAAATTTTAAAACTAAAGCACCTAAATGCATAGCATACCAAATAAATAAAATGATAATAATTTTACTTAAAATTTTTCCTAATAAAAGTTCTACTATTTGACAGAAATCTTTACCAGGATATAATTTAATAATTCTAGCATAAATTAAAATAAGTGGTATGATTAAAATAGTAGCTATTATTAAGGCAATCCAACTATCTTGAGCTAATTCGGAATTTACTCCTAAAATAACACTATTACCAACAATGAAAGCAATAATACTAGCAATTATTTGTCTTGAAGAAATTATTTCTTTTGGCACTTATTTTTCACCTTCTTTATGTAATAGATGTTATAATATTTTTAATTAATTTATATGGACTTGGTACATTAATACCACCGATTTTTAATGTTATAATAATAAAGGTAAAAATAATAATAACTGAATAAATAATAGCTTCTTTAATTTGCTTTTTTTTAAACATAGGAATTAAATCAAAAAAGATTATTAAAAAATAAACAATAACTATAACTATAAATTCCATTTATTATTCTCCTTTTATTTTATATAAGAAGTATTGATTATTTTTACTTCGGATTTTACTTCTACTTCAATATTTTTAAAAATTTTATCCCAATCTTTTTTAAGTTTTTTCCAAAGTTTAGGATCTTTTCTATAAATAATTGTACTAAAACCAAAGATATCTGAATTATATTTTTCTTGAACATATTTTATTATTTCTGTTACTTCTTTATTTAATTTATTAGCAGCTATTTTTTCTAGTTTAGTAATTTGTTTATATGGTATTTCATCATTTATTCCATATTCACCCACAATAACATTCGTTTTAATATTAATAAAAAATTTTAATTGATTATTTTTATAAGTAAAAGAGGTTTTAGTTTTAGAATTAGTAATTTCTAACGAAATATTGTCAATATTATTATCTTTTTTAATAGTAAGGATACCACCTTTTACTTTATTATTAGCAAACAAAATATATTTAGATTTATCATCATCAATAAAATCAATTAATTTTCCATTTTTAAAGATGGCAAGTCCATCAGCTTCAACTGCTTTTTCATTATTATTAGTAGTAACTCGAAAAGCTGGTAAAACTAAAGATTCTTTTTTTTGATTGAGAATATTATATATTTTATATGCTTCATTATGAATTACAGATATTGTTACTGTTTGATCTTCAGTAACAATTTCTTTAATTAATAATCCTATAGCATTATTAGTCGAACTTTTTGTATTTAACAAATCTTTAGCTGTTTTTTCTTTAGAAATAACAAAACTAAGTGTTTCTCTGTGTTCGGCATCTCTTAAATACCAATCAATTATTTCTCCAATATTTTTTTCTTTAGCAACCTGCTCACTAACAATAATAACAGCAATGTTAGCAAAATAAAGTTTATTAGTAATCTTTTTTTTCGCATTTCTTATGGCATCAAATAAGGTTATACCATTTGATTCAATAATAGCTGTTTTAATCTTTTCTTTATTTGATTCAGTAGTATCAAATATTTCTAAAGAAACATGATATCCTTTCTTATCTTCTGATTGATCTATGGCCATTCCCGATACAATTGTTATTTCATCTAAACTAGTATAATCCCAACAACCACTTAATAATAATGAAAAGAAAAGCAAATAAATAATTGTTATTATTTTTTTAATCACTCTTAATTATTCCCACCTTTCATGCGTTGTTGATTATCAGTTACTAATTTTGGACGTAATTTCATTTTTGACCATGGACCTCTAAATAAGGTATCTTTAATTGCCTGATAATTAGTTTTTCCACCTAATGTTAATTGTGGAATACCAAAAGAGCGCAAATTAAGAATATGAATAAGAATACAAGCAAGACCTAAAATAAAACCATAGAAACCAAGAATAATTGATAAAAATAATAAAACGTAACGTAAATATATAATACCGGCATTCATTTTGGGAACTAAAAGACTAGTTATACCAGTTAAAGCTACAACAATAATCATGGGAGCAGCTACTAATTTGGCTTCAACCGCTGATTGACCAATAACAAGGGCACCTACAATACTAAGAGCATGACCAATATTAGTAGGCATTCTAACCCCTGTTTCTTTTAAAATATCAAAAAGCAAAAGCATAATTATAGCTTCCGCAGCGGCTGGCATAGGAACACTTTGTCTTTCTAAAGTTACATTAATAAATAATGAGGTTGGAATCATTTCATGATGATATGCAACAATTGAAATATAAAAAGCAGGAACAGTAATTGCTAAGAAAAAACCAAACATACGAATTATTCTTGTAAAACATGCATAATAAAAATTCACATAATAATCATCAGAATTTTGAAAGTTTTCGACAAAAAAATAAGGAATGGTTATGACAATTGGACTTCCATCGATGATAATGGCGATTTTACCTTCTAAAAGATTAGCGGCTACTACATCTGGTTTTTCAGTAAATCCCATAGTCTGAAATAAACTATAAGGAGAATCTTTAATAGATTCATTTATATAATTAGCATCAATAATGCCATCAATATCAATTTTATCTAAACGACTATATAATTCTTCTAATACTTGTTTATTAACAATACTATCAAGATAACATATACAACACTTAGTATTTGTTTTTTGTCCTAAATAAAGGTATTTCATTTTTAAATCATTAGTTTTTAATTTTCTACTTATTAAAGACAAATTAGTAAGTAAATATTCATTAAAACCTTCTTTAGGTCCATTTAAAGCCTTTTCGTTTTGTGGTTCTTCAATAGCTCTTGTTTGAAATTTTTTAGTATCAAGCACTAAAGCTTTATCACAACCATTAACAAATAAAACAGTATCACCATAACAAACATTTTCAATAACTTCTTTCATCGAACTTATCTTTCTTGTTTCATTAGTTATAAGAACTTGATTAACTAATGAATCAAGTAAATTATTTTTAGAAATATCAGCATTTGATAAAACTAATTGTTTAATAATTGTTTCACTAATAATAGTAGGATCAACCATTCCTTCTCGATAAATAATATAAAATTGTAAAGATTTATCAAAATTATTAACAACACTCCTACTTATAATCGTATCATTATCTATAAACAATTGTTTAATAATCATTACATTAACGTCTAAAGAAGGAGAAATAATGTAATTATTTAAACTTTCATTAAATTGATTTATTTTTTCTTCAATAATCTTTTCTTTCTTTTTAAATAATGACATTTTCTCACCTCTTTTATGACAAATAATTCTTATAATATTATCTGTTTTTATTGTTAAAATATACCTATTGTCTCCATTTTTTTCATAATAAAAGAACTGCAATAATGTGCAGTTCTTAAATGTTTTTATTTTCTTTGAGGTATTTTTTTATTCTTTCAATATCTTTTTGATCTTTTTTGCATTTCTTTTTAATTTATAAGTAAGTATTGTAGTTAGTTTTTCAACCGGGAATCCATCTTTCATATCATATTCCATCTTTTCTTTTTCATTAACAACAACTTCTAAATAATCATTAATTTTATAAAAACCACATTGATTTTTTTTATCTTCAGTTAAATTATATTTTTTCTTTATAAGATTAAATAAGTTTTCAGATATACATAAATCAATATCAGTAATTTCATCTCTCAAACCATATAACATTAAACATGCTGAAGATAAAATATAGTAATCTCCTATTGGAAAATTAAGTTCTTTTAATATATTTATTAATTGTTCTTTATTCACTTAAGAAACCCCTTTTCTAGTAAATATCAACAACAACATTATAGCACATAATAATATTTTTATTAAACTTAAAAATAAATTGTAATATTATTCATATATTATTAAAAAATTCATATATTTTAGTGATGAAAGTAGGGATTATATGGAAAAGATAGAAATTATTAAAAATTTAACAGAGCGTACTGGTGGCGATATTTATCTAGGCGTTGTTGGAGCTGTTAGAACAGGTAAATCAACTTTTATTAAAAAGGTAATTGAAAATTTAGTTGTGCCAAATATTACTGATGAATATGAGAAAAAACGCGCTTTAGATGAAATCCCACAAAGTGCGCAAGGTCGTATGATTATGACCACTGAACCGAAGTTTGTTCCAAGTAATGCTGCTAAAATACAAATTGATAATTTTAGCGCCAATGTTCGTTTAGTTGATTGTGTGGGATATATTATTCCAGGTGCTAAAGGATATGAAGATGATAATGGACCAAGAATGGTAAAAACACCTTGGTATGATGAAGAAATACCATTTATTGAAGCAGCAGAAATAGGAACAGAAAAGGTTATTAAAGATCATTCAACTATTGGCATTGTTGTTACAACCGATGGTTCAATTGGCGAAATTGGTCGTAACGAGTATGTAGAAACCGAAACAAGAGTAATTAATGAATTAAAAGAATATGGAAGGCCGTTTATTGTGCTTCTGAATTCGGCTCATCCAATGTTACCAGAAACCGAACGTTTAGCAGAAAAACTTCATGAAGAACATAGAGTACCAGTTTTACCAATTAATATTGAAAATATGACAGAACGTGAAATTTATACCATTTTAAGAGAAGCTTTATATGAGTTCCCAGTTAATGAAGTTAGTATTAATATGCCAGAATGGATTGCTTGTTTATCACCAGATAATTGGTTAAAGCAAATCTATATTGATAAAATTAGGGAAAGTATTATTGAAGTAGATAAAGTAAGAGATGTTGAAAAAATTATTGAACCATTTACTGATTGTGAATATATTAGTAAGGCTTATTTATCTGATGTTGATACTTCTACTGGTAATGTAACAATTTCTTTAGAATCACCTAATGAATTATTCAATCAAGTTCTTAAAGATATTATTGGTGTTACTATCAGTAGCCGAGCAGATTTATTATCGTTATTCCAAGATTATAATGAAGCTAAAAAAGAATATGAACAAATTAAAGTGGCTCTTAAAATGGTTAAACAAACTGGTTATGGAATAGCATCCCCAAGCTTATCAGATATGAAACTTAGTACCCCAGAAATTATTAAACAAGGTAGCCGTTATGGTATAAAACTTAAGGCAGTGGCACCTTCTATTCACATGATTAGAGTTGATGTAGAATCAACATTTGAACCAATAATTGGTTCAGAAATTCAAAGTAAGGAATTAATCAATTATCTTATGAAAGATTATGATGAATCACCAGATAATATATGGAAGAGTGAAATTTTTGGACGAAGTTTAGATGTTATTGTGAAAGAAGGAATTCAAGCTAAACTATCATTAATGCCAGAAAATGTACGTTATAAATTGCAACAAACTTTATCTAAACTTGTTAATAGAGGTTCAGGTAATTTGATTGCGATTGTGTTATAAAAGACTTAAATTTTAAGTCTTTTTATCTTTAAAAAGAAAAAAATTTACTTTAAGTTAATTAAACATAAAAAAAATACCAAAATATTGCAAAAATTATATAAAACATATTGCATTTCTTATAAAAACATGATATTCTTTAATTGTAAGCCTAATAGCTTATTATAAAAGATAGGGAGGTAATAAAATGACTAAAACAGATTTAGTAAATTTTATAGCTGAAGAAGCTGGATTAACCAAAGCTGATGCATCTCGTGCATTAGAAGCCATGATGAAAGGAGTTATTAAAGGATTAAAGAAGGAAGGTAAAGTAACTTTAACAGGCTTCTGTACTTTTACAGCTAAAAAGAGAGCAGCTAAAGAAGGACGTAATCCAAGAACTGGCGAAGTTGTTAAAATACCTGCTAGAGTTGCAGCTTCTATCAAGGCTGGGTCAAAATTAAAAGATGCATTAAATTAAAAAGGCTTGTAAGCCTTTTTTAAATGACTAGAGGTGGATATATGTACGAAACGACACTTGAAGTTTTAAAAAAAATTGAAAGTCACGGATTTAAGGTCTATGCAGTAGGTGGTTATGTTCGCGATTTATATTTAAAAAGAAAAACATTTGATGTTGATATTTGTACAAATGCAACACCTAAAGAGTTAAAAGAAATATTTAAAGATGTTATGTTACCTAAAACTCAATATGGTTCAATAACGGTTATTTATAATAAAATACGTTTTGAAATAACAACTTTTCGTAAAGAATATAAATATGAAAAAAATCGTTTACCAGTTAAAATAAAATATATTAATGATCTAGTTAAAGACTTAAAAAGACGTGATTTTATTATTAATACTTTATGTATGGATAGTGAAGGTAACATAATTGATGTTTTTGATAGTCGTAAAGATTTAGATAATAAAATAATTAAAGCTGTTGGTAATCCTAGACATAAATTAAAAGAGGATGCTCTTCGTATTTTAAGAGCAATTCGTTTCGCAACTATTTTAGATTTTAAATTAGATGAACCATTAAAAAAATATATAAAAAAGTATGGATATTTATTAAAAAAATTATCTTATCAAAGAAAAAAGGATGAATTAGATAAGATATTTTCTAGTCCAAATGTTCGTTATGGTCTTAGTTTAATTAAAGAATTAGGTTTAGATAAACATTTGGAATTATCTAATATTGATTCGGTTGTAGTTACTAGTTCAATGTTAGGGATATGGGCGCAAGTTGATGTTGAAAATATTTATAAGTTTAATAAAAATGAATTAGAGACAATTCGCAAGATTAAAGAATTACTCCCTAAAGATATTTTAGATGAAATAAATTTATATAAATATGGTCTTTATATTACAACCATAGTTGGAGAAATAAAAAATATTGATCGCAAACTAATAACTAAAAAATATAATGAATTCGCAATTAAAAATCATAAGGATATAGTAATTAATGGTGAACAAATATGTAATTTATTAAGGAAAAAACCAGGTCCATATGTAAAAAAGATTTTAAATGATATTGAAAATAAAATATTAAAAAAAGAATTAGTTAATGAAAAAAACGCATTAAAAAAATATATAATAGATAATTATAATAATTAAAATTAAATAAACATACTCTATATTAGGGTGTGTTTTTTTATGAAAAAAATATTATTTATTTTTTTCTTAATTATTGTTTATATTTTAATAATTGAATATAAAATGGATGATACTTACGTAAGTAAAATTGATTTAAATTTAAAAGAAAAAGAAATGGGAATAACCTTTATTAATTTAGAAGATAGTAAATCGTTACTTATTAATAAAGAAGATATTTTTATATTAGTTATCTTAGAATATTTAAATGATAATAAAATAAATGAAGTTTTAAAAATGTTTGGAATTGAAAAATTAGATTATGTATTGATGAATGATGAATATAATATGGATATATTAGTGAGTAATAAAGTTATTAACAAAAAGAAATTTAAAGTAAAAGATATTTCTTTTTTTAATAATGATAATGAATTAAAAATTAGTTATTTAAATCATAATTTTTGTGTATATGAAAAAATACAAGAAGAAAGTGATAAAGATTGTAAGTATATTTATTTTTTAACAGTTGATAAGAAAATAGAAGTTGATGAAGAAGTTAATATGGTATTTTATGATGAAGATACTAATCCGGATTATTTAGAATCTTTATATAATCAATGGATTGATATTTATATGATTAAAAAAGAATATTTTGTAACATTAAAATTAGATGAAGATAATTATGATACAATTACAATACCACTTAATAATTAGATATACAAATGATATAAAATAAGGTATAATGTTAATAGGTGGTTATAATGATGGAAAAAGTTATAAATTTATTAAGAAATAATAATATTAATATACCAAGATTATTATTAACTAAATATAAACAATTAAAATTAACGGAAATAGAATTAATAGTATTAATTTATATTCTTAATGAAGATGATTTATGTTATAACCCTAAAAAGATTAGTGAAGAAGTAAATATAAAGATTGAAGATGTTTTAGAAATAGTTAATAATTTAATTAGTAAAGATATATTAACTTTAGAAGTGATTAAGAAAAATAATCAACATAATGAATATTTAAATATAGATAATTTATATAAAAAATTAGCTTTTTTTATTATGAGTGAAGGAGAAAAAAGAGAAGAAAAGACTAATTTATTTGATATTTTTGAAAAAGAATTTGGTAGGACTTTATCACCAATTGAATATGAATTAATTAATGCTTGGAAAGATGATGAGAAATATAGTGAAGAATTAATTGTTTTAGCTCTTAAAGAAGCTGTTTTTAATGGGGTTACTAATTTAAGATATATTGATAGGATTTTGTTTGAATGGAAGAAAAAAGGAATTAAGAATGCTGCTGATGTAGAAAAAGAAAGGATTAATTATAAAGGTAAAAAAGGGGAAAAGAAAGAAATATTTAATTATGATTGGTTGAATGATAATGATGAATAGAATAATAGCTTATTTAGAAGAATTAATACCTAATCCTGTGATTGAATTAAATTATTCTAAAGATTATGAGCTATTATTAGCAGTTATGTTAAGTGCTCAAGCAACTGATAAAATGGTTAATGCGGCAACATCAATTTTATTTACAAAATATCCTAGTTTAGAAGCATTAAGAGATGCTGATATAGAAGATATAATGGATATTATTAGACCAGTTGGAACTTTTAAAAGAAAGGCTTTATATTTAAAGAAAATAGTTACCGAATTATTAGATAAATATGAGGGAGTAGTTCCTAATGATCGAAATAGGTTAGAAAAATTACCAGGAATTGGGCGTAAATCAGCTAATGTCGTTTTAAGTGTTTTATATAATGAACCTTATATAGCAGTAGATACTCATGTATCGAGGGTTAGTGTTAGATTAGGATTAGCTAATTCTAATGATGATGTGTTAACGATTGAAAAAAAGTTAACCAAAATAATTCCTAAAGAAAAAACTAAAGATATGCATTTACGTTTAGTATTATTTGGAAGATATTATTGCTTAGCACGTAATCCTAAATGTCAAAATTGTAAGTTATATGATATATGTAAAACCAAAGAAAAAGAAAGGTTTAAGTAATTTAACCTTTCTTTTTATTGTATATTAACAGTTCTTGTATGAGTTTCATTATAAGACTGATAAGAAATTTTATATTCAATTTTATAGGTACCAGGTGTACTAGTATCAATAATATCGGATGTAACTTCTGTTTCTTGACCATCAACTATTTTGAAAACTTTTTTTGTTATAGTAGCTTGCGATGTAACATCAATTCCACTATTATAAACAATGACATATGGGTCTATAAAAGGTTGACCAACTGAAAGAACAATAGTACTTTGTCCATTTAACATTGAAGTAATAATAGCTGGATTATTATCAAGTACAATAGTATGTTCTACACCTGTACTTTGATTGCTTTTAAAGATGGAATATGATGATTTAACTACATAAGTAATCGAAGTAATACCTGGTGTAACAGTATGAGTAAAATGATTATTAGTAGTAAATTCAAGCAATTGAAGATTACCATTACTATCTTTTAAATAAACATTGTAACCAAGATTACCAATATTTTTATTATTATAATTGAGACGTGCATTTAAATATTTTTGTTGATCAGCTGGTTGTTTATATAAACTTTTGAAGAATTGTTCTAACTTGGTTCTATTAATTGCATCTGGAATTGGAATTGGATCCCAAGTTAAAGTTACAGTATTACCATTAATCGTACTATTTAAATTAGTAACGTTATCTAAGCGGCTATAACGTTTAGATACTTCCGTTGTTTCAGTACCTTTTTTAAATAATTCGGTAACAATCATATCTGATGGAGTAAATTCACTAGGTAACATAGCTGGATAAGTATCTTTTTCAATTTTAACTTCAACAACATTTTTAGGCTTAGTAAATTTTTCATTAGATGTAAAGATACCTTTTCCAACGGCTTGGAATAATCTAGAGTGTTCTTGACTTCCAAATATAGTAACATGATTTTTATTAATAACTTCATAACCATACCAAACAGCAATTGCATATTCGGTATTATAGCCAGTTACCCATAAGTCATTAATAGCACCACTTGGTAATTTATATTGTTTAAATACTTCACTCGGAAAATTAGTTGTACCTGTTTTAGCAGCATAAAGACGATTATTAATGTTAGAATATCTCCCTAAAGCATATTTAGATGTATCAATTAGAACATCAGTAATCATATAAGCTGTTTCAACACTCATTGCTTTAACTTTTTTAGGTTTTCTTTCATATACTTCGCCAGTATCACGGTAAACAATTTTCGTAAAACTATAAGGTTCATTGTAATAACCACCATTAGCAAAAGCAGCATAAGCAGCGGCTAATGATAATGGCGACTCCCCATTATAACCACCAATGGCATGGGCTTCATGAATAAGGTTGCCTTCAAGTTCTGGAGATAAACCTAAATTAGCAACAAAATTTTGAATATTTTTATTGCTTAATTGTTGGAAAGCTTTTATAGCTGGAATATTACGTGAATAAACAAGTGCACTACGAAGGGTCATAAAACCATTATAACCATGATCCCAATTATGGATATTAATTCCATTAGAATAAGCATGTTTTTCATCAACAAATGGTTGATATGTTGACCAATTATTATATTCAATTCCTGGACCATAATCATATAATGGTTTAGCAGTTGAACCAATTTGTCTTTTTATCATTGTCGCATTATTAAATCCTCTTTGAACAGTATTACGACCAGCACCAACAGCAGCAATCGCCCCTGTTTTAACATCAACAACCGCAATACCAGCATTTACAAAATCATTTTCCCATTTATAATTAGTTCCTGACATAATATCATAAATATGATTTTGCTTTTCACGGTCCATGGTAGTATATATTTTCATTGGCACAGAATAAGGATCGTGACCTGTTAATTCATCAACTTCAGCCGCAACAGTATCAATAAAACTTTGATATTTATTAACATTATTTGTATTATTTTTAACTAATAAATCTTGAACTTTAATTTTACTAACGATATCACGTTCTTCTTTAGTAATATATTCATGTAGATCCATTAAATATAAAACTTGTTTCATACGTTGTTCTGTTAATTCAGGATTAATAAATGGATCATATGAATGCGGCGCTTGGAATAAGCCAGCAATTATTGCTGCTTCGGCTAAGTTAACATCTTTAGCACTCTTACCAAAATAAGTTAAACAAGCTTGTTCAACACCATAAGCGCCACCACCTAGATAATTCGAATTAACATAAAATTCAAATATTTCTTTTTTAGTATACTTTTTTTCGATTTTAAAGATTGACATATAGATATCCGTAAATTTACGTATAATACCTTCAATACCGGTTGCTACGGTTGAAGTAAAGTGTTGTTTTACTAATTGCATAGTAATAGTTGAAGCTCCACCAGCACCTGATTTACCTAATAATTGTCCAATAGATGCTTTCATAAACCTTGGTAAATCAAAACCATTGTGTTGTAAAAATCTAGCATCCTCGGTTGCAATAATCGCATCAACTAAAACTTCAGGTAATTCTTCAAAAGTAACTTTTTCTCTTTTTTCAACTCCTAATTTCGCAATAATTTCGCCATTGCTATCATATACAATTGAAGATTCTTTATAATATAGTTTTTCAGGATCAAATTCTGGAGCCCTTTTAATAATTAACCAAAAGAAAAGGGCAACTGCTAAAATAGCTAAAATACCTATTGAAATAAAGAAAATTAAAATAATTTTAATAAGTTTTTTTCTTTTCTTTTTAGGTTTTCTTTTCTTATTTGATTGCTTTTTCTTTGGTTGTTTCTTTTTTGAACTTTTCTTTTTATTACTTTTTTTCTTTAATAAATCTGGTATAAAAAGTAAAGCATTGATTCCTCCAACTATTAATAATGATACAAGAAAGTTAATTGCGATTCCGCCAACGATAAAAGCAATTAAACTAATAGCCATAATTAAAATATTAGTTTTATTACTTTTTATTGTTTTTTTAATCTTTTTTATTGCTTTTTTCATAATGCTCGCCTCCAAAATAAATTTTATCGACAATACTTAAATAATCAATGCGAGGATTAAATCTGGTTTTAATAATATATCCCTTTTGTTTAAAAAATGCAAGTGGTATTGATTTCCTTTTATTGGTATTAATAAATTCTATTAAATCTTTACCATCTAAATAAAAAGTTAAATCTAATGAAACAAAACGAACAATAATAAAGCCAATACCACCATGTTCAATAATTAATTTCAAGTGTTCAATTTGGTGTTTGTGAATATTACTGATAGGAAAATATTTTTTATTTTTAGTTTCTTTAGCTTCAAAATCAATATATCTCTCACGATAAATACCGTTATAATCAGTTGTTGATGGAGTTTTAAAATAAGCTTCTTTGATGACTGCTTCAAAACGTGATGGATAATGCACTTTAGTAATAGTGATAGGTATTGGTTTTTTATGAATAATGGCAATATTATTGGCAAGATAAAATTTATTGGTTTCATTGATATCATTTTCCAAAATCATGCCTCGATTACCATAATTTGTTTCTTTTTCATCATGTTTTTTTATACCATTTGGATAATTCATTCTATCACCAAACATAATTATACTATAAAATATGTCATTTTTCTATAAAAAATAGATAATTGTTGTTTTTGTCATAAAATGCCCAATCTTAACTATTATTTTCTACCTTTGTCGAAAGTAAGGTATTTATTTTAAAAATGTGTTAGAGTAATATTGAGGTGATTAATTGGAAAGACAATATCATATAGAAAAATTGTTTGATGAGATGTTGTCTGATTTAAAATATATTAAATTAGTAAGTTTTTTAAAAACCAAAAAGATAAATAAGAGGTTAAAATAGACTAACTTTTGTCACTAAAAGTCGATTGACAAAAGGTCTTTTTTTTGCGATAATATAATCATAAAGAAGTGAGAGGTGATTGGCGGTGTATCAAGATCGAATATTGCTTACAACTAAAGATATTTTAGAAAAAGAATTTAAAATTGATACTAGGGGATATCGACCACAAGAAGTAGATAAATTTTTAGATGTAATTATTCGTGATTACGAAGAATTCTTTTCAATTATAAAAGAATTAGAGAATGATAAAAAAGAAGTAATTGAAGATAATATTAAACTTAAACAAGAAATTCGCAACTTGAAGACTAAATTAGAAGTAGTTAGTGAAACTTCCGGTGGCGAAATTAATAGTGCTGATGTTTTAAGAAGATTATCTAATTTGGAAAAAATCATCTATGGGGTCGAAGAAAAATAATATTTTGACAAACGCTGCATTCTTTGTAATGTAGAGGAAAGTCCATGCTCGCACAAGCTGTGATGCTTGTAGTGATCACGCCTAGGGAAACAATAACCTAGGGTAGCTTTAAAGCTAACGGCTGCTGGTTAACCTAAGTTCTATAAGAATATGGTTAATTGGCTATAAAAGTGCCGCAGTGACGATTTATCTCAGAAATGAGATAAGTGAAACGTTGGTAAACCCCGTGAGCGAGAAACCCAAATGTTGGTAGGGGAACTTTCACGAAGGAATAAGAACGGAGTGAAAGCTGAAACTAGTTTTCAGAGACAAATGTTTGTCGCCTAGTGATAGGTTACAGAACATGGCTTATAAAATATTATTTTTTTTGACTGAAGAAAGGTGGTACCGAATGAAAGAAATTGGTGAGAAATTAAAAGAAACAAGAGAAAGTATGGGCATCTCAATTGAAGAGGTTGCTGAAGACTTAAAACTTCGACCATCACAAATAGAAAATATTGAAGCCGGTAATCTTGAAGAATTTAAAGACGTTTTTTTTGTTAAATATTTTATTCGTGATTATGCAAAATATTTAGGTTTAGATTATGAAGAAATGGTTGATGCTTTCAATGAATATTTATTTGATTATACTTCTAAAATATCTTTAGAAGATGTTCAAAAAGCTAAAAAGAAGGTAAAAAACCAAGAAGAAAAAAAACGTATTATGTCACCATATACAATTGAATATCGAAGAAAATTTAGAATACCGCCAATTGTTATATATGTAATTATTGCTTTATTATTAATTGTTATTGGTTATTTAATTATTTCAATTATCGATAAAGATAATTTTGGCGAAAGAGATTTGAGTAGTATTATTAGTGAGTGGAGGTAATTTATGAATTTACCTAATAAAATTACCATGGTAAGAATTTTTTTAACTTTTTTGATAATAGCTATTTTATTAATACCATTTGATACTTTGGGAATAGAATTACCTAAATTATTTATTAATGAAGCAATTGTGGTTGATATTAAATATTTTGTTGCAGGAATCTTTTTTATTATAGCTTCATTAACTGATTTTTTAGATGGATATATTGCTAGAAAATATAATTTAATTACTGATTTTGGGAAAATGATCGATGCGATTGCTGATAAAATTTTAGTTAATTCTGTTCTTATCATTTTAGCAGCTACTGGTTTTATTCATCCAATTATACCAGTTATCATTATTGTTCGTGATAATGTTGTTAATTCTATTAAAATGGTTGTTGGTAATAAAGGAAGAGTAGTGGCGGCTATTAAAATGGGAAAAATAAAAACAGCTAGTTTAATGGTAGGAATTATTTTAACATTATTCTATAATTTACCTTTTGAATTATGGAATCTTAGAGTATCTGATTTTTTACTTGTTTTGGCTGCTATTTTATCAATTGTTTCAGCCATTCAATATTATAATATGAATAAAGATATTATTTTTGGTGATAATCAAAATAATAATCAAGAAATAAATTAAAAATATAAATATAATAATTTGAGTAATAAAGATAAATAAGTTCTTATATTTAATAAGAACTTTTTTTAAATATTGCTTGACAATGTTTCAAAAATAATCAAACAAATGTTCGCTTTTCTATTGACAAGCAGAAAAATATATTATAAAATTATGTTGGATAGTTAGGAGGAATATAGAAATGAGTAAAACAACTACTGATAAAACATTAGAACAAGTTTTAGTTGATATTGAAAAACAATTTGGTAAGGGTGCAGTAATGCGCTTAGGTGAACATGAACAACGTGAAATTGATGTTATTCCAAGTGGATCTTTATCATTAGATATTGCTTTAGGAGTTGGAGGATATCCTAAAGGAAGAATTATTGAAATTTTTGGACCAGAATCAAGTGGTAAAACAACTTTTGCTTTACATGCCATTGCGGAAGCCCAAAAATTAGGTGGACGTGCTGCTTTTATTGATGCCGAACATTCATTAGATCCTCAATATGCTGCTAAATTAGGAGTAAATATTAATGAATTATTGTTATCACAACCAGATAATGGGGAACAAGCATTAGAAATTTGTGAAGCATTAGTACGTAGTAGTGCCATTAGTGTAATTGTTATTGATTCGGTTGCAGCTTTAGTTCCACAAGCTGAAATTGAAGGTGAAATGGGTGATTCCCATATGGCATTACAAGCCCGTCTTATGAGTCAAGCTTTGCGTAAATTATCAGGAGTTATTAGTAAAACTAATACAATCGCAATTTTTATTAATCAATTAAGAGAAAAAGTTGGGGTAATGTTTGGTAATCCTGAAACAACACCAGGTGGTCGAGCTTTGAAGTTTTATTCATCTATTCGTTTAGATATAAGACGTTTAGAACAAATTAAAGTTGGTGATCAAATAGTTGGTAATAGAACCGCTATTAAGGTTGTTAAAAATAAAGTAGCTCCACCATTTAAAGTTTGTCAAGTTGATATTATGTATGGCGAAGGGATATCAGTATATGGCGAATTAGTTGATTTGGCGACTGAAGCAAGTATTATTGAAAAAAGTGGAGCATGGTTTTCATATAATGGAGAAAAAATTGGACAAGGTAAAGAAAATGTTAAGGAATTATTAAAAAATAATCAAAAATTAACAGGAGAATTAGAAAAGAAAGTACGGGATTACTATAATATTGGCGGTAAAAAGAAGAAAGCCGAAAATGAAACAAAGAATAAATAAAGTGTAATTAAATTTTTTTAGTTACACTTTTTTCTTGACTTATTATTGCATAAACATTACAATAATAATATAGTGAAATATTTTATATTTTGCTAAGAATGATAATGGGGAGGGATATTATGGATAATATTGCTTTCTCCATTTTACTGGTCCTAATTGGACTTTTTGTTGGCATAATATTAATGTCTATAATTAATTATATTAAAGGTTCTAGAGCCGAAAAAAAGGCTGAATTAATTATAGAAAAAGCTAAAAAAGAAGCAGATAAAATAAAACGCGATTATTTATTAGAAGCTAAAGAAGAAGCACATAAATTTAAACAAGAAATTGATAAAGAAATAAAAGAAAAGAAAAATGAAATTAAAGAAGCTGAAGAGCGTCTTTTGGCACGCGAAGATAATATTGATCGTAGGGATCAAACTCTTCAAAATCGTGAAAAGATGCTAGAAGAACGCGAAAATATTTTAATTAATAAACAAAAAGATATCCAAGCGGAACAAGTAAAAGTGGAGGAAATAAAAAAAGAACAAATTGAACTACTTGAAAAGATTGCTGGATTTTCTAAAGAACAATCAAAAGACATGATAATGAAACGTGTTGAAGAAATGATGAGCTTAGAAATTGCAGCATACATCAAAGATCGCGAAGCTGAAGCTAAATTAGAAGTTGACAGAAAAGCAAAAGAAATTTTGATTAATGCAATGCAAAGATATGCTGGTGATGTTGCGAATGAGCAAACCATCACGGTTGTAACTCTTCCAAATGATGATATGAAAGGAAGAATTATTGGAAGAGAAGGACGAAACATTAGAACAATTGAAGCCGTTACAGGAGTTGATTTGATCATTGACGATACTCCTGAAGCAATTGTTTTATCAAGTTTTGATCCTTATCGTAGGGAAATTGCGAGAGTGGCAATTGAAGCTCTAATTAAAGATGGTCGTATTCATCCAACACGTATTGAAGAAATCTATGATAAGACTTGTAATGAAATGCAAGTGAAAGTACGTGAACATGGAGAAGCAGCTTTGTTTGAATTAGGAATTACTAAAGTTGAACCAGAATTGGTTGAATTATTAGGAAAATTATATTTTAGGACAAGTTATGGTCAAAATGTTTTACAACATTCGATTGAAGTTGCTCATTTAGCGGGTATTTTAGCTGCGGAACTTGGTGAAAATGTAGTTTTAGCTAAAAGAGCAGGTTTATTCCATGATATTGGTAAAGCGATTGATCATGAAGTGGAAGGAAGTCATGTTGAACTTGGTGTAGAAATTGCCAAAAAATATAAGGAATCTGATGTGGTTATTGATGCGATTGAATCACATCATGGTGATGATGAAGCAAAGAGTGTTATTGCTGTTTTAGTAGCAATTGCTGATGCTTTATCAGCTTCACGTCCAGGTGCAAGAAAAGATTCGTTAGAAAACTACATTAAACGTTTACAAGAATTAGAAAATATTGCTAATGATATTGAGGGTATTGAAAAAACTTATGCGATTCAAGCTGGTAGGGAATTACGTGTTATTGTTAAACCTGAACAAGTTGATGATTTATGTAGTTATAAGATTGCTAAAGATATTAAGAATCGTATTGAAGAACAAATGCAATATCCTGGTACAATTAAAATTACTGTTATTCGCGAAACAAGAGCAATCGAAGAAGCCAAATAGGCTTCTTTTTTTAATAAAAAATCAGCCTAATGGCTGATATATTTTGATATTTTTTTAGTAATAAAATCTTGGGAAACGACGATAATAAAATGGAGGGTAGAATGGAGGATAGATTGGGTATGGGCGATAGAAACCTGGAGAAAGTAAAGCGCCTGTAAGTCCACCTAATAAAAATGGTCCTACAAATCCACCAGCAATAAGTCTATCACCATCACTAGATGAATAAGTTGGATAATTATTTATTGGATAATTATAATAACTTGAATACATATTGATTCTCCTTTCATAATATATTATGAAAGACTATTGAAAAGGTGAGATTATGGACGAAAAAATAAATAAGTTAAGTGATATAATTATTAATTATTCTTTAAAATTAAAATCAAATGAAAAAGTTTTAATTACTTATCAAGATTCTAAATGTACACCTCTTATTAAAAGTTTAATTAAAAAAATTGTTGATTTAAAAGGTATTCCTTTTGTAAAATTAGTTGATATGCAAATAGAAACTTTATTAACATTATTAACATCTAAGGAGAGAATTGAAGAAATTAAAAAAAGACAAAAATTTGAAGTAGATCATTATGATTGTTTTATAATTATTCGTTATACAATAAATGATTTTGAAGAAAAAGATATACCAACTGAAATAAAAAAACAAATTAGGGATGCAACTAAAGATATTGATCATATTCGAATTAATGAAAGAAGATGGGTATTATTAAATTATCCTTCCTCATTAGATGCCTATAAGGCTAAAATGTCAAATGATAGTTATATTAATTATGCTTTAGATGTTATGACGCTTGATTATCAAGATTTATATGAGAGAATAAGACCATTAGAAGATTTAATGAAGAAAACAGATAAAGTACATATTGTTGGACCTGGAACTGATTTAACTTTTAGTATTAAGAATATGCCAATTATACCTTGTTGTGGAGAATCTAATCTTCCTGATGGTGAAATTTATACAGCCCCTATAAAAAATAGTGTAAATGGTGTTATAACTTTTAATACACTATGTCCATATATGGGAAATGTTTATAATGATGTTAAATTAACTTTTAAAGAAGGTAAAATAATTGAAGCTAGTTGCCGTGAAGATAATGAAGCATTGAATAAAATTTTTGATATTGATGAAGGAAGTAGATATATTGGAGAATGCGCAATCGGTTTAAATCCTAAAATTACAAAACCAATGGGTGATATTTTATATGATGAAAAAATTATTGGTAGTATTCATTTTACACCAGGTCGTGCTTATAAGAATGCTGATAATGGTAATGTCTCTTCAATTCATTGGGATATGGTATTAATCCAATTAAAAGAATATGGTGGTGGTGAACTCTTTTTTGATGATGTTTTGGTAAGAAAAGACGGTTTATTTGTTTTGCCGGAATTAAAACATTTAAATTACGATTTAAAATAGAAATATATTAAGATTACTTTCATATATTTAATTAGGGTGATTGCATGAAAAAATTTTTTCAAGCAATAGGAATGCTTACTCTAATGTGTTTAAGTTTTATTTATGCTGAAAAAACAGCAATGGTAGTTAAAGAAACAGATAGTTTAATGATGGAAATAAAAAAACAAAATGTTAAATATAAAGAAGAACCTATAGATGCTTTGATTGAAAATAATGTAATTAGACCAGGTTTAAATGGAAAAGAAATAAATGAAAATAAGAGTTACCTTAATATGAAAAGAATAGGTAATTATAATCCTAAATTATTGGAATATCAAGTAATAAAGCCTAAAATTAGTATTGAAAAAATATATGATAAATATGTAATTGGTGGTAATGTTAAAAAAAATTTAGTTAGTATAGTTTTTATTGTTAATAATAATGACAATATTAATCAAATTCTTACTATTTTAGAAGATAAGAAGGTTAAAAGTAATTTTTTTATTGATAGTGTTTGGTTAGAAAATAATAATGATAAAATAATGGAATTGATTAAGAAAGGACATGTTATTGGTAATTTAAGTTATAATATGGATTATAATCATAGTGATTTTATTTGGATGGATACTATTATTAGAAAAATAGGTAATCAAAAAAAAGGATATTGTTATACTGAAAGAGAAAATACTAATGCCTTAAAAATATGCGCTTTACATAAAAATCATACAATTAAACCAGAAATAATAGTAAAAAAATATCCTTTAATTGAAATTAAAAAACAAATTAAAAATGGTAGTATTATTTCTTTACCAATTAATATGGTAGTTGAAAGCGAATTAATTTCTATTATCAATTATATTGAAGCAAAAGGATATAAAATTGTTACTTTAAATGAATTATTAAGTGAAGATAATGAACTATAAATATTTGAATTTTTCAAATATTTTTTAATTGAAAAAATTTTAAAAAAATAAATTTTTTTAAAAATTAAATTTTCAAAAAATTAAAAAAATTAAAAAAAATTTTAATTAACAAAAAGTTTATTTTTTATATTATTTTTAAAACATGTATTGAAAATAAAGAAATAAATTAAAAAGTTAATTGGAAGATAACATTTTTATTAACAAAAAAATTTTAAAAAAAATCAACATTTTTAAAAAACCTACTTTACAAAAACTTTAAAATTTGGGAAAATATTAAATTGTAAGGGATAATATGAAAATGATAAAAAAAAGTTTAAAAAGATACGAACTTTTGTTTGACTTTTCATATTGGCCGAGATATAATAAAAGTGAATTAGAAAGATAGGGAGGTATATTAAAATGACAAGTATGGAAGAAAAGTTAAGTAAATTAACGGTAATTAAAAGAGATGGCAAGAAGGTAGAATTTAATGGCACTAAAATTGCAGTTGCTATCAAAAAAGGATTTGATAGCATTAAAATAAATGAGGATGAGCCTAAATATTCGGAAAATGATGTTAATAAGGTTTATTTAGCGGTTCTTAAACGTATTGAAAAAGAATATGTGGATGCTGGGGCAGAAAAGATTAAAATTGAAGATATTCAAGATATTATCGAAGAAGAATTAAGATTAGAAGGATATGATGATGTTTATACATCTTTCTCAGAATATCGTGAACGTCGTGCGCAATCACGTCAAATGTTTTTTGATCAAAAAAAGCAACATAAATTCTTAAAAGCAATTGAAAGTCTAGTGCTTAAATCAGCTCATGAAGAAGATACAAAAAGAGAAAATGCCAATGTAGATGGTAATACTGCCATGGGAACAATGCTTCAATATGGTAGTACGGTTTCTAAAGAATTTTCAAAATCTTATTTGATAAAAAAGAAGTTTGTCGATGCTCATGAAAGTGGGGAAATTCATATTCATGATATGGATTTTCTTGCCATGGGAACAACGACTTGTACGCAAATTGATATTGGTAAACTATTTAAAAATGGTTTTTCAACTGGTCATGGACATTTAAGAGAACCAAATGATATTATGTCTTATACAGCTTTAGCGGCTATTGCAATTCAATCAAATCAAAATGATCAACATGGTGGACAAAGTATTCCAGCTTTTGATTTTTATATGGCTCCAGGAGTTATTAAAACTTTTAGGAAACAATTTAAGCAACATCTTTATGATTTCCTTGATGTAACTGATTTTGCAAAATTCATCAATATTGATACTGTTATTAAAGAAGTTGATAAATTAGAAAGTATTGAAATTGATATTAATATTTTTGAACGTTTTTGGAAAAATTCTGATGTTGTTGCCAAACTTTTTCAAAAAGCTTATGAAAAAGCACTTCAAAAAACAGAACGTATTACTTATCAAGCAATGGAAGCATTTATTCATAATTTAAATACAATGCATTCACGCGCTGGTGCCCAAGTTCCATTCTCTACTGTCAATTTTGGTACTGATATCTCACCAGAAGGACGTATGGTTATTAAGAATTACTTGTTGGCAGCAGATGCAGGTTTGGGTAAACATGAAACTCCAATTTTCCCAATTTCTATTTTTAAATTAAAAGAAGGTGTTAATTATAATGAAGGGGATCCAAACTACGACTTATTTAAATTAGCGTGCAAAGTTTCAGCTAAAAGATTATTCCCTAATTTCTCTTTCCTTGATGCACCTTTCAATTTACAATTCTATAAACCAGGTAATTATGATACTGAAGTTGCATATATGGGATGTCGTACAAGGGTTATTGCTAATGTTGTTGATGAAGATAAAGCAATTACACCAGGACGTGGTAATTTATCATTTACTTCTATTAATTTACCAAGATTAGGAATTAAATATGGAATTATAAATAATAAGAAACCTGATTTAGATGGATTCTTTGCGGAATTAGAAGAAAAAATAGAATTAGTTAGAGATCAATTACTTGAAAGATTTGAAATTCAATGTAATAAAAGAATTTATAATTTCCCATTTTTACTTGGACAAGGTGTTTGGATTGATTCTGAAAAATTAAAACCAAGTGATAAACTTCGTAAAGTATTAAAACATGGTACTTTAACAATTGGTTTTATTGGATTAGCTGAATGCTTGAAAGCACTTATTGGTAAACACCATGGTGAAAGTAAAGAAGCACAAGAGTTAGGGTTAAAAATAATTGGCTTTATGCGTAAAAAAACTGATGAATTCTCAGAAAAATTTAATCTTAATTTCACTTTAATTGCAACCCCAGCTGAAGGTTTAGCAGGAAGATTTACGGCTATTGACAAAGCTATTTATGGAAAAATTCCAGATGTAACAGATCGTGATTATTATACTAATTCTTTCCATATTCCTGTTTATTATCCAATTTCAGCTTTTGAAAAAATTGAATTAGAAGCACCATATCATGTTTTTACTAATGCTGGTCATATTACTTATATTGAACTTGATGGTGATACTACTGAAAATACAGAAGCATTTGAAAAGATTGTTCGTGCAATGAAAGAAGCAGGCGTTGGATATGGGGCTATTAATCATCCTGTTGATCGTGATCCTGTTTGTGGATTTACAGGTGTAATAAATGATATTTGTCCTGGTTGTGGACGTACCGAAGCTGACGGAATTCCTTTTGAAAGAATAAGAAGAATAACAGGTTATTTAGTTGGAACCCTTGATAGATTCAATAATGCTAAACGGGCTGAAGAAAAGGATCGTATCAAACACAATCTTCCATGCGAATTAGATTAGCTGAAGATCTTCAATTTGATAGTATTGTTGATGGTGAAGGGTTAAGAACTGTTATTTGGACACAAGGATGTATTCATAATTGTCCTGGATGCCATAATCCTAAAACACATTCTTTCAAAGGGGGATTTCTAGTTAAAGTTTCGGAAATAAAAAACCAAATTGATAATTTAAAAATACAAGATGGATTAACTTTTTCTGGTGGTGAACCATTTTGTCAAGTTGATGCCTGTTTAGAAATAGCTACTCATTGTCAGAAAAAAGGATTAAATGTTTGGTGTTATACAGGTTTTACTTTTGAAGAATTAATGGAAATGAGTAAAGAAAATTCAAATATTTTAAAGTTTTTAGAAAATATTGATGTTCTTGTTGATGGTCGATTCATTTTAGAAGAAAAAAGTTTAAATTTAAAATTTAGAGGTTCACGAAATCAAAGAATTATCGATGTTAAGAAAAGTTTAAAAAGAAAGAAATCTGTACTTATTCCAAAATATATTGAAGAAAAGCATGAACAAAATTTGGCAGTACGTGATAAATATATGTTTGTTTAAAAACAATACCTTTCGGTATTGTTTTTTAAAAAAGAAAATAGATTGATTGACATTTATATTTATTTTATTGTAAGATATACATAGTAAGGAGAGATAGTAATGAAAGGTAATAAGGGTTTTACTTTAATAGAATTGCTAGCTACTATTATCATTTTAAGCGTTATTACAATAATTGCTGTTCCAGCTGTTAATAGATCAATAAAAAATGCTAAAGAAAAATTATATCAAGTACAAATTTCTTATATTGAAGCAGGAGCAAAAGCATGGGCGGCTGAAAATGTATTTAGTTTACCGCAAGAACATGATGAGAGTCTTACTTTAACTTTAGGGCAATTAAAAATGGGTGGTTTTGTAGAATTTGATATTCGTAATCCCAAAACAAAGGAGTTATTTCCTAATGATATGGAAATAACTATAACGAAGTATAATAATACTTATATTTATGATGTTATTGAAGATTCTGGTAATCCTAATAATGATTTAGATATAACTTTACCAACTATTGAATTAGTAGGAAATGCTCTTGAATATGTTAATGTAGGTGAACCTTTTATTGATCCAGGAGTTATTGCTAAAAATAGTGCTGGTGTTATATTTGATATAGATGTGTGTGATGATTGTTTTGAAAAAACGATATATAATATTCTTGGTGAGACAGTTGATGAAAATAATTTTACTAATACTGCAGGGCAATACACCATTAAGTATATAGTTAAACAAGCTGATGGTAAAACCGCAACTGCTATTAGAACAGTATGGGTTCGTGCAGTTCCAACTCCTTAAATTAAAAAAGGAATGTTACATTTCTTTTTTTTTATAAGTAAAAATCATCAATTTCTGTTTTATATTCATCAGTATTTCTTGATTTTTCCCATATTTTCTTTTGATTTTCTAAAACTAAATTACTATTAACATCCATATTAATAATATCTGATAATGATAATATTCCTACTACCTTATTATTATTCGTAATAATTAATCTTTTTATTTGTTCTTTTCCCATCAAATTAATTGCATCTTCAATTGTCTTATCTTGTTCAATACTAATAATATTAGTAGTCATATATTTTTCAACTTCCGTATTACTTTCAGCATTATTTGCTAAAGCTCTTATAACAATATCACGATCAGTTATAATACCAACTATTTTATTACCATCAGCAATAGGTACAAATCCAATATCAGCTTGTTGCATTATCTTTGAAATTTCTGATATAGTTGAATCTATATTACCTATAACTAAATCACGAGTCATAATATCTTTTATTTTCATAATATCACCACTAATATTTTTAACTGTTTCTATTATATTATACAAAAACATAAAATAAAATAGGTGATATTATGCATAAAAAAGCGCATTTGCGTAAAAAAATAATTATTGTACCTAAAAATATTAAGATGAAAAAAAGTTCAATTTTAATTTTTGTTATTATTTTACTTATTATTTTTATCTTTATTACCTTTAATTTCATTAATACTAAAGTAACACCTGTTTTAATGGATTATGCTGAATTAGAATTAAAAAAGTTTTCTACTTTAATTATTAATAAAGCTATTTCTAAACAAATAAGTGATGATATGGATATATCAGAATTATTTTTAATAACCAAAGATAGTAATGGTGAAATAAAAACAATTGATTTTAATCCTTTAATTGTTAATAAGTTATTAACTTTAATTACTAATACAGTTCATCTTAATTTAAAGAAAATAGAAGAAGGAGAAATTGATGACTTAAGTATACCTGATAATATTACTATTGATTATGATAAGAATAAATTAAAAAAAGGTATTATTTTTGAAATACCAAGTTGGATAGTTTTTAATAATCCAATGTTATCTAATATAGGACCAAAAATACCAGTTAAATTAAATTTAGTTGGTGATATTGTTAGTAATATTAGAACTAAAGTAACTAATTATGGAATTAATAATGCTATGATTGAGGTAAGTATTAATATGTCTGTTAGTGAACAAATTATTCTTCCTTTTGCTTCTAAAAAAATTACAGTTGAAAATAATATTCCAGTAGCTATAAAATTAATTCAAGGAAGAATACCTAATTACTATTTTCAAGGATTTGATAAAATTTCACCAAATTTAGCAATCCCAGTAGAATAAGATAATAAAATGTGATATACTAATGTTATGCAAAAAAGGTTAATAATAGTAAAAGGGTGATAATATGAAGAAAAAAGCAAAAAAAAGAAAAAAAATAATATTTTTCTTTTTAGGATTAATAATATTAAGTATTTTAGGGTATTTTTTAGTTGTTTTTTTGAATGAAAAGAGTATTAAATTTAATGATATGTATATTGCTGGAACAAGTCCTGAAATAATTTTATATGATTTAGAATTTAAAGAAGTTGATAATATTATTCGTGGTACTAAAGTGAAGGTTTTAGAACAAGATGTTACTAGTGAAAAAGGTGAAGAAAAATATACAAAGATTGAATATCAAAATAAAGAATATCTAGTTAGAAAAGAAGCTTTAGTTGATAAGATAGAAGATGTTGTTTTAGAAAAAACATTATATGTTAGAACACCACTTACTATTTATAAAGATGCTGAAAGTGGTAAGATTTTATCAATGGCTAAAAAAGGTAGTGAATTAGAAATATTAGGATTTGATAAATTAGATGAAAATGGCAAAGTAAATCTTTATAAAATAAAACATAATGATTCAATTGGATATGCTTATAGTAAATATATGGTTAGTACTAAAGAAGAAGCATTAAAAAATTATGATGAAGATGGTATATATAAGATTCATACGAAACGTACTGATACACAAGGTGGAGGTTCGGCTACTAATTTAGATTTTTATCCGGTTGAAAAACCTATTTTTGAAAATAATGTTATGCCTAAAGAAGTACGTGCTTTATATTTAAATACAACCGTAGTAAGTAGAGTTGATGAATATATTAAGATTGCGAAAAATAATAATATCAATGCTTTTGTAGTTGATATAAAAGATAGTGGACCAACGGGATATCCATCTTCCGTTATGAAAGAAAAGTCACCTACTAATTATAAGAAAGCTTATAATAGTTATGAAACGTATAAAAATGCGATTAAAAAACTAAAAGATGAAGGTTTTTATGTAATTGGTCGTATTAGTGTTTTTAAAGATTATAATTATGTTCAAGATCATCCGGAGGATGCGATTTTAGATGCTGCAACTGGTCAACCATTTAAACATAATAGTTCTTATTGGCCATCAGCTTATAGTCGAGCTGTTTGGGAATTTAATGTAGAACTGGCGAAAGAAGCAGTTCGAGAAATGGGATTTAACGAAATACAATTTGATTATGTTCGTTTTCCAGATCGTACTTATAGTCTTGAAAAAAATGGTAAAATTGATATGAGAAATACTTATAATGAAGAAAAAGCACAAGCGATACAAGGATTTTTAATGTATGCTTGTGATGAAATTCATAAGGAAGGAGTTTACGTTTCAGCTGATGTTTTTGGTGAAGCTGCTCATACTTATGTAACTGGCTATGGTCAATATTGGGGAGCTATTTCCAATGTTGTAGATGTTATTAGTGCGATGCCATATCCAGATCATTTCAATGCTTATGAATATGGTTTTAAAGAAGTAGTATGGACAGTACCATATGAATTACTTAAATTTTGGGGTACTAATTATGTAGTTAAACGTCAAAGTGAAATTCCAACTCCTGCTATTGTTAGAACTTGGATTCAAACTTATGACACTATTAGAGCACCTTATATAACTTATGATGCAAGTAAAATTGAAGAACAGATAAGGGGCTTATATAATGCGGGTTTAGATGGTGGTTTTATGACATGGAATGCAGGATCTAGTTTAGAAAAATATAAAGCTGTTGCACCAGCATTTAAAAAGGATTATTAGTATGGTAAAAAAATATAAGATTAATGATAATTATTATGAATTAATTGAAAATTACAAAGATGGGTTTTCACTTACAGATGTCACGGAAAAAATGACAGAATATTTTGATGATTATGATTATGTTATTGGTGATTGGGCATACGGTAAATTGCGATTAAAAGGATTTTGTTATTCTGGTAATCCAATTTATCGTAAAATTAATGATATCAATAATAAAGATGAATATATTAAAAATTATTGTGCTTATGATTGTCGTTACTTTGTTTTAAAGAAAATAAATACCAGTGATGAAGATGACGAAGCATAATAAGTTGGTTAGAGATAAAATTCCTAGTATTATTGAAGCAAATGGAGAAAAAACTGTTACGATAATTTTAGATAATGAAGAATATAAAAAAGAATTAGATAAAAAAATATTAGAAGAAATAAAAGAATATTTAAAGAGTGATGATGTTGAAGAATTAGCTGATGTTTTAGAAGTAATTTATGCGATATTAGAATATAAGAAACTTACTATGAATGATTTAGAAAACATTCGTAAAATGAAAAAAGAAAAACGTGGAGGTTTTGTTGATTGTATCTTTTTAATAGAAACTATTAGGTAATCTAATAGTTTTTTTATATTGACAAAATAACTAAATAGTGTTAATATATTGCAACTACCAACAAAGGGGGGTTTGGATTGGAAAATAGTAGAATATTTACGGGAACAATAATGTTATGTACTAAGTATAAAAAAGTTCCTCATCTTATATCAGATGGTATGGCATTTGGACATATTGAAACAGAAGCAAAAGTATACAAGGAGAATGCTGTATTAGTTAGAATAAAAGATAATGCATATGTTGATATTGAGGGATTAAGTTTATTAGATATTGTACATTTATATCTTGAAAATGAAAAGAGAATTAAAAATAATGAATTATGTATGCCTTCACTTCCTAGTGGTTTATATGAAGAACAATTATATGTTGATAGCAATTCTCTAAAACCATATGTTACAACTGATAAAAAACAAAAAAATATATCATTAATGAAAATAAAAAGACAAAAAAGTAGAAAACAATTTTAGACTGTTGACAAAAAATGTTAATAGTCTTTTTTTTGTAATAATATTCTATAATAAATTAGTTTTTTCAAGATTCTAATTTACCATTTATATAATATATGTTATAATATAAATGATTGGAGGATAAGAAATGGAGATTACTACTTTATTAAATATATATAATGACTATTTAAAGAGAATAAATGATTTATGGAGGTCCCTTTGACTTAGATACTAAGCAAAAAAGAATAGAAGAATTAGAAATGATGATGCAACAAAGTAATTTTTGGGATGAAAAACAAAATAGTGAAAAAGTGATTAATGAATTAAATAGTTTAAAACAAATCGTTAATAATGTAATAACTTATAAAGAAGAAATAAATAATCATATCGAATTATTAGAAATGTTAAAAAAAGAGTATGATGAAGATCTATTTAATTTAGTTATGGCTAATAAAGATGAATGTGAACAAAAAATAGCTGATTTAGAAGTTGAATTATTACTTAATAGCCCATATGATAAAAATGATGCGATTTTGGAAATACATGCTGGTGCAGGTGGAACAGAATCATGTGATTGGGCTTTAATGCTTAAACGTATGTATATGCGTTGGTGTGAGGAAAAAAAATATAAAACAGAAATTATTGATGAACAAGCAGGTGAAGAAGTAGGAATTAAAAGTTTAACAATGTTAGTTAAAGGTCGTAATGCTTATGGTTATTTAAAAAATGAAAAAGGTGTTCATCGTTTAATTAGAATTTCGCCATTTGATGCGAATTCAAGGCGTCATACTTCTTTTGCTTCTGTTGATGTAACTCCCCTTTTTGATAATAATGTTGTTAATATTGAAATAAAAGAAAGTGATTTAAAAATAGATGTTTATCGTAGTTCAGGGGCTGGTGGACAACATGTTAATACAACTGATAGTGCCGTAAGAATTACTCACTTACCAACAAAAATAGTTGTTACTTGCCAAAATGAACGTAGTCAAATTCAAAATCGTGAGAAAGCTTTAGAAATACTTAAAAATAAACTTTATCAATTGGAACTTGAAAAACAAGAAAAAGAAATAGAAAGTATAAAAGGTAAAAAGATGGATATTAATTTTGGATCACAAATAAGAAGTTATATTATGCATCCTTATTCATTAGTTAAAGATCATCGAACCGATGTAGAAACTAGTAATGTTGATAAAGTATTAGATGGTGATATTGATTTATTTATTAATAGTATTTTAAAAGGTGATAAGAATGCCTAAAAAAAATAAAAAGAATAAAATTATAAGATATTTATCATTTTTAATAGGCTTAGTTATTGTTTCTATTTCTTTTAACTTATTTATTTTACCTAATAAAATTGTTCATGGTGGGGTAAGTGGTATTGGTGTTATATTAAATTGGTTATTTGATTATGATCCCGCAATGGTTATTTTAATTGGTT
>JAAYOI010000076.1 GCA_012520435.1 Mollicutes bacterium | reverse complement strand
TGTTGATGGAAATCATGGTGAGGAATTTAAAAAATATTGGCCAGCTGATGTTCATATTATTGGTAAAGATATTTTACGTTTTCATGTGATATATTGGCCAATTATGTTAATGGCTCTTGGTTTACCATTACCTAAAAATGTTTTTGGGCATCCATGGCTTTTATCCGGCAACGATAAAATGAGCAAATCAAAAGGTAATATTATGTATGCTGATGATCTTGTCAAACATTTTGGAGTGGATGCTATTCGTTATTATTTATTACATGAAATTCCATTTGCTAGTGATGGTGTTATTACTTATGATTTATTGATTGAAAGAATCAATTCTGATCTCGCAAACACTTTAGGTAATTTAGTCAATAGAACAATTTCTATGGCTCATAAATATTTTAATGGTGTAGTGGTAGAACCAAGTGTTTATGAGCCAATCGATGATGAACTTATTAATTTAGTTAAAGATACACCACATAAAGTAGAAGATAAAATGAATAATTTTAAGGTTGCCGATGCTCTTGATGAAATTATGGAAATATTTAGACGATCAAATAAATATATTGATGAAACAATGCCTTGGGTTTTAGCTAAAGATGAAACTAAAAAGGCTAGATTAGGTACAGTATTATATAATTTATTAGAATCAATTAGATGTGGTGCTGTATTACTACAAGCTTTTTTACCAGAAACAGCCGAAAAAATATTTAATCAATTAAATACCAGCAATAAACAATATGATTCATTAAATGATTTTAAAGGATTAGACATTGGTATTAAGTTAAATGAAGCAACACCATTATTCTTAAGAATTGATAAAAATGAAAAATTGAAAGAAATATATAACAAAAAAGATTAGTAAAATAAAAATTGTGTAAAATGTTGTAAAATGTCGGTGTAAATTTATTAAAAATATTTGAAAATATTATAAGACCATGTTATATTGGTTATGTGTTTGTTACAAAAGAATAAATAGGGGAGATAATATGACGACCGAAAATAAAAAGGAAGTAAGAAATGTAGTTTCGTTTTTTGTACTCATTTTTTTACTTGTATTCGGTAGTATTATTGTTGATTTTAACCTAATCGATTTAATTTATTTAATAGTAATTGTATTAGTAGTAATCAAATATCTTTTGATTAAAAGAAATAAATAAAAAAGTTATACCTTTTATAGGTGTACTTTTTTTGTGAGGTGTAAAGATGGTTATAGATACACATTGTCATTTATTTAAAGATTATTATAATGATCTTGATGAAGTCATAAAAAGAATGGGAAATAATATAATTATAGTGAGTGGTACGAGTAATGAAACCAATATAGAAGTTATCGAATTGTGTAATAAATACAAAAATGTGTATGGTACTTTAGGTATTCATCCAACCGAAATTGATAAATATAAAGAATCAGATTTATTATTTATTGTAGAAAACATAAATAATCCAAAAATAGTTGGTATTGGTGAAATTGGATTAGATTATTATTGGACAAAAGAAAATAAAGAAATACAAAAAGAAATATTTAAAAAACAATTAGATTTAGCTAAACGTTATAATAAAACTATTGTTATTCATACACGCGAAGCGATAATGGAAACATATAATATATTGAAAGAAGCAAATTTAAATAATAATAAAATAGTAATGCATTGTTATAGTGGAAGTTTGGAAATGGCTAAAGAATTTATTAAATTAGGAGCAATGTTAGGTATAGGTGGTGTTGTAACATTTAAAAATGCACGTAATATTGTTGAAATTGTTAAAGTTATTTCATTAGATAAAATATTATTAGAAACAGATAGTCCTTTTTTAACCCCAGAACCTTATCGCAGTAAAAGAAATGAACCAAAAAATGTTTTATTAGTAGCTAAAAAAATTGCTGAAATTAAAGGAATAGATGTGAATGAAATATGCTGTATTACTACTAAAAATGCGGTTTGTCAGTTTGACTTAAAGGGTGTAATGTGATACAATTTAAGTGTATTAATAATATGGGGTGAATTTATGAACATCTATTTACTACAATTAGTAGGCAAATGGATAAGTGTGTTGGTAGTATCTATTGCTTCTATTTATGGTATGTTTACTTTAAACGAGAAAGAAATAAAGATAATTAATAATAATCAAAATAAAAATATAAGTGTAAGAAATGAATTGGTGGAATATACAACGATTAAAAAATATACTGATAGATTACCATCTAATACTATGAGAGTAGTTATTAAGGGTGAAGATGGTATTGTTTCTTATATCGATTCTACAAAAAAAGTACTTAAAGAAATGGTACCAGAAATTATTGAAATTGGAACTGGTCCAGAAGGTGAATTTGTTGGTCGGATGACTGGATATGGACCAGATTGTGTTGGTTGTAGTAAAGTTGGTAACGTTGCTTGTTTAACCAAGAAAAAAAAGAAACATAGTTTAATTTATAATGGTATATATTATGAAGATGAAGAATATGGAAAAGTTAGAATTTTAGCGGCAGCTTTATCTAAATTTCCTTGTGGTACAATTATTGAAGTTGAAGATGGTTATTTTGGTAAATTTATAGGAATTGTATTAGATACAGGTGGCGCAATGCGATCAGCTTTAAAGAGAGATATGATTTTAATGGATTTAGCGTTTGATAGCGAATCCAATCCACTAGTAGGTAAAGCTACACGTAATAATGTTAAATATAGTGTTAAGCGTTGGGGCTGGTAGTAGATACAAAAGTATCTACTTTTTTATGGTTACCATCAATTGATATATTGGTGGTGTTTTAGTATAATGTTAACTGGAGGTTAGATATGCAATATACACCATATCAAGTAAAAAAAATATTAGATAAATACCATTTTAATACTAAAAAGAAGTATGGGCAAAATTTTATTATTGATGAAAATATAATAAATAAAATTATTGATAAAAGTTTAATTGATAATACTACTTTAGTTATTGAAATTGGACCAGGAATTGGAGCTCTTACTACCAAATTAGCAAAAGTCGCTCAAAATGTTTTGTGTTACGAAATAGATAAAAATTTAAAAGACATTTTAGATAATGTTTTAACAGAATATAATAATGTTGAAATTATTTACAATGATTTTTTAAAATGTCATGTTTTAGAAGATATTAAAAAATATCAATATAAAAAATTATACATTGTAGCCAATCTACCTTATTACATTACAACTCCTATTATCTTTAAAGTTATTGAGGATAATTTACCAGTTGATAAAATGATAATAATGGTACAAAAAGAAGTAGGAGATCGTTTTAAAGCTAAGCTAGGTACTAAAGATTATGGTTCTTTAACAGTATTTTTAAATTATTATTATGAAATAAATAAAATAATGGATGTAAGTAGAAATGTTTTTATTCCTAAACCTAATGTTGATAGTATTGTTGTAGAATTTATCAAAAAGAAGCAATTGCCATCTTTAAAAAATGAAGATTTATTTTTTAAATTAGTAAAAGACAGTTTTAAACAAAAGAGAAAGACTTTAAAAAATAATCTTAAGGGTTATGATTTAGTTAAAATTAATGAGGTATTAAATAAATATAATTTAGACTTACAAGTTAGGGCTGAAAATCTATCACTTGATATTTTTATTGAAATTGCTAATAATTTATAAAGTGACATTAATTTTACATTTTTCTATATTTTTTAGTTTATATTTATTTACATTTTTAAAACTTTATTTAGTTTTAAAATTAAAAATAATTATTTTTTTAAAATGTTACCTTGTTTTTAATCTTAAAATTCAATAGCCCAAAAGTGGCTATTGAAATTCTGGTTTAATTTCCCGCTGCTTGCAGCGGAATATAAAAAATATAATAAAATGGTATGTAAGAGGCGATGAGCAAGTATATCCATAAAAGTCATAATGTATCAGTGATGTTATACCATTTTGTATGTCCTGCAAAGTATAGAAAAATAGTATTCACAAAAGCAATTGATGAAACATTAAAGCAAATATGTTTGGAGATAGAGAAAAGATTTGA